>JAYEGO010000536.1:0-8587 GCA_034659155.1 Bacteroidota bacterium
AACCCGACTCTTTTCCTCCCAAAATCTATGGCTAAAATCCTGCTCAAGTTCTGATATTAATATTATAAGCTACAAATTTAAGTTGAAAATTCCAGAATAAAAAAAAGGGTGTTTACTCCATGGTATACACCCTTTCTTATACTAATTTCTCATAGAATTATTCATTTTTAGAATAATTCATGTTAGCAAGTCTCTGGTAAAAATTATATCTCCATTTTGAATTCTCTTCAGCCTCGGCAAATAGTTTATCTGCCTCTGCCGGGAAGGACTTCTTAAGAGAAGTAAATCGGACTTCTGAATTAAGGAATTCCTGGAATTTACTCCAATCCGGTTCTTTTGAATCATAAACAAAAGGATTTTTGCCCTCCTCTTCTAAACCAGGATTATAGCGATACATATGCCAAAAGCCACTTTCCACTGCAAATTTTTCCTGTGCCTGGGTTTGAGACATCCCTTTCCTCAAGCCATGTGCAATACAGGGTGAATAAGCAATAATAAGAGATGGACCGGGATAAGCTTCAGCCTCTTTCATGACTTTAAAAAACTGGGATTGGCTGGCTCCCATGGCAACCTGGGCCACATAAACATAACCATAGGTCATCACCATTGCTCCAAGATCTTTCTTCCTGATCTTCTTTCCGGAAGCAGCAAATTTAGCCACTGCCCCTGTCGGGGTTGCTTTCGAGGACTGACCACCGGTATTGGAATAAACTTCAGTATCCATTACCAGGATATTGACATCTTCGCCTGAAGCAACAACATGATCAAGTCCACCATATCCAATATCATAGGCCCAGCCATCACCACCAAAAACCCATACCGACTTCTTAATGTAATATTGTTTCAGTGCAAGCAATTCTTTGGCAGCCGGATCTTTTTCTTTTTCCAGAAGCTTCAGAAGTTTTTTGGATGCAAGTACAGATTGCTCTGCGTTGTCTTTTCCTGCCAACCATTCCTTACCAGCTTCAACAGTTGCAGGGGAGAATTTTGTGAGGGAAGCATCGAGCAGAATTGAAATTCTCTCCCGCATTTTATTTATTCCAGTTGCAATACCAAATCCATATTCCGCATTATCCTCGAACAATGAATTGGCCCATGCCGGTCCTTCTCCCTTATCATTCGTGCAATATGGAGTACTTGGTGCAGATCCTCCATAAATTGATGAACAACCCGTAGCATTCGTAATAATCATCCTGTCACCAAACAATTGTGTCAAATTTTTAATATAAGGTGTTTCACCACAACCGGCGCAGGCTCCTGAGAATTCAAACAGGGGCTGGGCAAACTGACTATTCTTCACTGTCTTGTCTTTCGGTACCACATCATCTTTATATCCAACTGTCTCATGCATATAATTCCATTTGTCAATCTCATCAAGTTGGGTTCCAAGAAGCTTCATCACAAGTGATTTTTCTTTACTTGGACACACGTCCACGCAAACACCACATCCTGTACAGTCAAGTACACTCACCTGGATTTTATAGTTGTATTCTTTCAATTGAGCTGCACCCTTAATGGTTTTTGTTCCATCCGGTGCATCGACTGTTTCCTTTTCAGTTAGCAGAAATGGGCGAATTGCAGCATGAGGACAAACATAAGCACATTGGTTACACTGAATACAATTTTCAGGAATCCACTCGGGTACATCCATGGCAACTCCCCTCTTTTCATATTGGGTAGTTCCGTTAGGGAAGGTCCCATCTTCGCGCCCCACAAAGGCACTTACCGGAAGATCGTCTCCTTTCAAGGCATTTATTGGCTCTGCTACCTCTTTAATAAAAGCGGGGATATTTCGTGTATCTTTCTCTTGCTTAGGCTCCAGTTTCTTCCATTCAGAAGAAACATTAACCTTCTCTACTTCTCCCCCCTGGTCAATGGCTGCAAAGTTCATATTCACAATTTCCTCCCCTTTCATACCATAGCTTTTAACAATTGCCTTCTTCATCTCATCCACGGTCTGCTGATAAGGAATAACTTCCGAAACCTTAAAGAAAGCCGATTGCATTATGGTATTGGTACGTGATCCAAGACCAATCTTCTTAGCTATCTTCGTGGCATTAATGATATAAAAAGCAATATCATTTTCAGCCATATATTTTTTCATCTGATCAGGAAGCCTTTTTACAGTTTCCTGTGCATCCCATATTGAGTTCAGCAAAAAAGTACCACCCTTTTTAAGTCCCTTCAGCATGTCATACTTATACAGGTAGGATGAAACATGACAGGCAACAAAGTCCGGACTGTTTACCAGGTAGATAGCCCTGATAGGATGATCTCCAAAGCGAAGATGAGAAGTAGTAATCCCACCCGATTTCTTTGAATCATAGGAAAAATAAGCCTGGCAGTATTTATCGGTTGAATCTCCGATAATTTTAATTGAATTCTTATTGGCTCCAACAGTTCCATCCGCTCCCAAACCATAAAATTTTGCTTCATAGGTTCCTTCATGCGCAACATTCACTTCTTCCGGGATAGGCAATGAAGCAAAAGTTACATCATCTACAATCCCAACACTGAATTGATTCCTGGGGGTATCCAGATCAAGATTGTCATAAACAGAAAGGATATGTGCAGGGGTAGTATCCTTTGAGCTCAATCCATACCTCCCTCCTACAATCAGTGGACGGTTTTCCTTTTCATAATACATATCTCTGACATCAAGATAAAGAGGTTCTCCCGTGGCACCTGGCTCTTTTGTACGGTCAAGAACAGATATTTTCTTAACACTTTTTGGCATTGCCTTAAAGAAATACTTTTCTGAAAATGGCCGGTATAAATGAACCGTAAGAAGACCCACTTTTTCTCCCTTTGATGCCTTATAATCTATAACCTCTTTGATAGTATCGGTTGCGGAACCCATAGCAACGATTACATTCTCCGCATCTGGGGCTCCATAATACATGAATGGATGATATTCTCTACCGGTAAGTTTTGTGATTTCCTGCATATACCCTTCTACTACATCTACCACAGGCTCATAGAATTTATTTACTGCCTCCTTGGCCTGGAAGAAAATATCGGGATTTTGTGCCGTTCCTCTGGTAACAGGATGCTCAGGATTCAGGGCCCGGTCTCTGAATTCCTGCAGGGACTTCCAGTCAATAAGCTTATTAAAATCCTCATCTTGCAATGCTTCTACTTTCTGAAGTTCATGGGATGACCTGAATCCATCAAAGAAATGCATGAAAGGGATTCTGGTTTTTATTGCAGTTAGATGGGCAACCCCGGCAAGATCTATAACTTCCTGGATACTTCCTGTTGCAAGCATTCCAAAACCAGTCTGGCGGGTTGCATAAATATCACTGTGATCCCCAAATATTGAAAGGGCATGGCCAGCAACCGATCTCGCACTTACATGAAAAACTGCCGGTAAAAGCTCCCCCACCATCTTATACATGTTCGGTATCATCAGCAAAAGTCCCTGCGATGCAGTATAGGTAGAAGCAAGTGCCCCGGCTTGAAGTGCACCATGAAGTGCTCCGGCAGCCCCGGCTTCAGATTGCATTTCTGTGACCTGAACCTTCTGACCAAAAATATTTTTTCTTCCAAAAGCTGCCCACTCATCAACATTTTCAGCCATATTTGAGGATGGAGTTATAGGGTATATACAAGCCACCTCACTAAACATATAAGCAATATATGATGCAGCATAGTTTCCGTCACAGGTAATAAAATTCTTTTTTTTAGCCATTATTCAATCTATTAAGTATTTAAATTACAACAAGTTAAGTCTTTCAAGAAAATCTTTTAAAATTAACACATTTCCTCAATTCTTTCTCCTATAAAATCAATTCACAATAAAAAACTTCTAATTCATTTTAATTCCAAATAAAGAATGTAGTCAGAAAGTCTTACCATTGGAAATTTCAGGATAATGCACAATCACAAAGATACTTTTTGTAGTGTGTAATATTCATGAAATTTGTCACAAAAAAAACCGGCTGTCTGCAAATATCAGATCAGCCGGTTTCATATTATGATTATGATTTATTGGCTATTCATAGAGATTAGGAATTCCTCATTAGATTTAGTCTTTAACATCCTGTCTTTCATAAACTCCATAGCTTCTACAGCATTCATATCTGAAAGATAATTCCTGAGTATCCAAATCTTGCTGAGTGTTTCCTTATCCAAAAGAAGATCTTCCCTTCTTGTGCTCGACATATTGATATCCACCGATGGATATACTCTTTTATTAGAAAGCTTACGATCCAGTTGAAGTTCCATATTACCGGTTCCCTTAAACTCTTCAAATATCACATCATCCATTTTTGAACCTGTTTCTGTAAGAGCGGTAGCAATTATAGTTAATGAACCACCATTCTCAATATTCCTTGCTGCACCAAAGAAACGCTTTGGTTTGTGCAGTGCATTTGAATCAACCCCACCTGAAAGAACCTTTCCTGAAGCAGGTGCTGTAGTGTTATAAGCCCTGGCCAAACGTGTAATGGAATCCAGAAGGATAACTACATCATGCCCACACTCTACAAGTCGTTTGGCCTTTTCAAGTACTATATTCGCAACCCGAACATGGCGTTCGGCAGGTTCATCAAAAGTTGAGGCAATAACTTCAGCATTCACATTCCTTGCCATTTCAGTTACCTCTTCAGGCCGTTCATCAATTAAAAGAACAATCAGGTAAACTTCAGGTTGAAACCTGGCAATTGCATTTGCAATCTCCTGTAGGAGTACCGTTTTTCCTGTCTTGGGCTGGGCTACAATCAAACCTCTCTGACCCTTTCCTATAGGAGTGAACATGTCCATTATCCTGACTGACAGGTTGCTGTGTGCTTCATCAAAAAGCTTAAATTTCTCCTCCGGGAAAAGAGGTGTCAGGTAATCAAATTGTACACGGTCGCGAATATAATCAGGACTCCTGCCATTGATCTCATTTATCTTTATAAGGGGGAAATATTTTTCACCTTCCTTGGGTGGGCGAATGGTCCCCTCTACAAGATCTCCGGTCTTCAATCCAAATAACTTAATTTGTGATTGCGAAACATAAATATCATCTGGCGAGTTCAGGTAATTATAATCTGCTGAGCGAAGGAAGCCATATCCATCAGGCATAATCTCTAATACCCCGGAATTGCTAATTACTCCCTCAAAATCATACCTGTCTGTATCTCTTTCCTTATTCCTGGTAAAATCTCTTTTTTTATGATTGTGGGCATAATCACCTTGATCATGATTATCGTCTCTTTTAGTAAAATGATCCTTCTTTCTGAATGTTTTTTCTTCTTGTTTTACGTCTTTCTTAATGTCCTGTTTATTATCCTTGCGAGCCTTATCAAAGCCAAGGGACTTCTGAACCGGACTGGGTTTCGCTTCTGTATCGCGTTTTTTAGGAACAGGAGCTTTCTTTTCATCAGCTTTCTGTGTAACAACAGGTTTCCTTGAAGGACGAGGATTTTTAATTCTTTTTTCAGCTGCGGGCTGCCTGTTTTCCCTTTTTCTGGGAGGTGATTTTTCTGAGGCAACAATTGCCTGCTGATCCAGGATCTTATATACCAGATCCTGCTTTTTAAGGGCCTCAACTCTTTTTATCTTCAATTCTTTTGCTATCTCACGAAGCTCAGTCAGAAGCTTTTTGTTGAGTTCTAAAATGTCATACATGTTTTAAAAAATAGTGAAATTAAATTGTAATGCGTGGTGTATTTATTTTGAAATACTAATTAACGAAGGAATATTCTAATACTATTCACCTACTTTCAGGCTTAGTTAAATTAATCTATAAGGAATGGAAATAAGAGAGTAAAACGGAAATTCTTTGCAAGTATAAGCTATTTAAGCAGAATTTGAAAAAAAAACTTAATTTTCTTTTAAAAAAATGATAAAACGAAACTTTATATAAATTATTTACGTATATATATTGATCTACCCTTCATTCGGATAATGAGGCAGTTAAAGATAATAAAGCAAATTACTAACAGGGATACTCCATCCCTTGACAAGTATTTACAAGAAATTGGTAAAGTTCAGCTTTTATCACCCGAAGAAGAAGCAGAACTGGCAAGAAAAATTCGCCATGGGGATGTCCAGGCACTCGAACTCCTTATAAAAGCTAATCTCAGATTTGTTGTTTCCGTATCAAAACAATATCAGAACCAGGGTCTCAGTCTTCCGGATCTGATAAATGAAGGCAACCTGGGCCTTATCAAAGCCGCCAAGAGATTTGATGAGACCAGGGGCTTTAAATTTATTTCCTATGCCGTATGGTGGATTTTGCAGTCTATATTGCAAGCACTGGCTGAACAAGCCCGCATTGTGCGTCTCCCACTTAACAAAATTGGGTCTATCAATAAGATCAATAAGGTCTTTACTGAACTCGAACAAAAATATGAACGGGAACCTACCATTAATGAAATTGCCGAAACCCTGGATCTTGCACCTAAAGACATTAAAGAAGCAATAAAAAATACGGCGCGGCATGTTTCAATGGATGCCCCGCTGGTTAACTCAGAAGATGTAACCAACCTCTATGACATTCTTTTGAGTAAAGATTCTCCCAGTCCCGATAAGGAACTCATAAAAGAATCCTTGAGAAGGGAAGTAGAACGGGTTTTAAGTACGCTAACATCACGGGAAGGTGATGTGTTACGATTTTATTTTGGACTAAAAGGACACCATCAACACACCCTGGATGAAATTGGTGAAATTTTTTCATTAAGCAGGGAACGGGTACGCCAGATTAAAGAAAAGGCTATTCGCCGGTTAAAAAGCACTACCCGCTGTAAGATCCTCAAAACCTATCTTTGATTCGTGCATGGTTTTCTATAATTCCAGCGTTCCATTATTCCATTATTCCAATCTTTCTCCTTACTTTTACAACAAAACGACCTCTTATGAAGCATCTTGTTGCACCCTCCATCCTATCAGCCGATTTCAGTAATCTTTCAAAAGATATTCAGATGGTTAATTCGAGTGAGGCCGACTGGCTTCACCTGGATATTATGGATGGGGTGTTTGTTCCCAACTTATCCTTCGGCCTGCCTGTGGTTAAAGCCATTAAAAAGATTGCTGAAAAACCACTGGATGTACATCTTATGATTGTAGATCCTGATCGCTACATTGAAGATTTTAAAAATGCCGGGGCAGACATCCTTACAGTTCATTATGAGGCATGTACCCACCTGCACAGAACACTTCAAAAAATAAGATCCCTGGACATGAAGGCTGGTGTTTCCCTGAATCCCCATACACCCGCAAATGTTCTGGAAGAAATCATCAGCTATGCAGACCTTGTACTTGTTATGTCGGTAAATCCGGGGTTTGGGGGACAGAAATTTATTGAATCCTCATATGAGAAAATCAGAAAAATCAGGGAATTGATCAGCACCACCGGTTCGGCAGCAATGATTGAAGTAGATGGAGGCGTTGGAACCGGAAATGCTCAGGCTTTGGTAGAAGCTGGTGTTGATGTTTTGGTTGCAGGCAATGCAGTTTTTTCATCTCGGAATCCTGTTAAGACTATTAAAGAGTTGAAATCCATTTAGGATTTATTACACATACTGGAATCAAGTAGGCAGTAGGCAGTAGGCAGTAGGCAGTAGGCAGTAGGCAGTAGGCAGTAGGCAGTAGGCAGTAGGCAGTAGGCAGTAGGCAGTAACAAGGAAATATCCTTATTGTTTTTGCATAAATTTTGAACAATTATTAATCATATATTGAATTAGCTTCCCGACCTCTTCAGCCTGATCCAGCAACCTGATATGATCAGCTTCATTAATATATTTAAATGCTAAAGAAAAATCCAACCAAACTATTGTTTCACTATTTTCACTATCTGCATCAGTGAGTTTGCTCTTAAAATGTTTTGGATATACTCTTTTCCTGTAGGCTTCTCCAACGGAACTGCATACAGATCTTGATGACCTTCTTATTTGAGAAGTAAGAGAATACACTTCCTCAGACGGAAACTTTTTTGAAATCTCATGTATCTCTAAAGCCAAATTAAAGGCTTTCTTGTATGCTAACAATTCTCTAAACATAAAATTTATTTATTGCCTACTTCTTACTGCATACTTCTTCCCGCTGCGTACTTCTTCTCTCTGCATACTGCCTACTTCTTCCCACTGCCTACTTCTTCTCACTTCCCCTCCAGGTAATCCCCCAAATAATCATAAGCCCTTGTAAGCTCTCCATTCTCAGCAATTGTAGCCCGTTTGATTATTCCTTCACTATCTTCCCCAAAAAGCGATGGGAAAACCTTTTCCAACAATAATTTCCCAAAATCCACTGAAGCATCTCTGGGAAGTTCCCCCGGAAGATTATCTACAGCCATGACAGTAATGACTGAAGGGTCATAGGCATCAGCCTCCTCCCCTGTTTCCGGGTTATAGCCATAAAAAGGATCGGCAATGGTGGATGCTCGCAGAGTTGAAGGAATAGGATCTTTGATATCACAACTCACATCTGCAATAACTTTAATTTTGAAATCTTTTTCTGCCATTTGTTCCGGAGTCATAAAAACCGGCGAATTTGGATCCCAGAAATGGCAGGGAATATACAGATCAGCAACTTTTGTATAGGGTAGAAAAGTAGACTCGTATTCTCCCGGATGCTTAAAAAAGTGTTGCAAGTCGAACTT
>JAYEGO010000537.1:0-2051 GCA_034659155.1 Bacteroidota bacterium
GAAATCAATTCTATCCTGCATCACATTGGTTCTTACAACTTCCTGGTTTGATTGAGCCATTTTGTACTTGCCTCTTCCCAGGCCCCAATCCATTATTGGCATGCTAAATTGGAGATTCACCATTTGAGTATTATCAAAATTTGTATAGGCATCAGGAGCTGTTGCGCCACTTCCTGAGTAACCAAATCTTGCGGTTAAATTTGCATTTAGGCCTTTTTCTCCCCTTGCAATAGCCACATCTCTTTCTGCTTCAACAAGTTGGCGCTCAAGCCCAAGTATCTCGGGATTGTTTTCATAGGCCAGAGACAATGCCTGGCTTACATCAACTGTAAGGTCAGGAATTTCATTGGGAATAATTAATTCAATATTTACATTATCGTTATAGCCAAGAAATGACCTGAGCTGAAACTCTTGAATTTGAAGATCAATTTGCCTTTGATTAAGGTCTGCTCCTGCATTCAGAAACCGCAATTGCATTTGTAGTAATTCATCTTCTGCAATGGTACCAATGTTATACCGGCCCTGGGCTATTAAGTAAAGTGTATCTGAGTTTGAGTAATTGAAAATTGCAATTCTCATGTTTTGTTCTGCCAGTGCAAGATTAAAAAACAAAGTAACTGCTCTTTGATATACTTGTTCCATATTGTCGATATAGCTTTTTTTTGCTTCTTCGTATTTAATAGGTTCAATCTTTTTTTCCCATTTTAAAGGATTATAAGCAAATAATGGCTGGTGAATCCCTGCACTTACCGGTGTTGATATATATTGACTACTTTTGGTATCTCCAAAATTATCAAGTCTTTGAATCTCGCTTCTTGCAAATACTGATGCTCCTGTCACACCAATATTCTGAGTAAGGTCTAATCCCAACTGAACATTGTTCTGATTAATTTCCACATACTCATCCTCGCCGGTAGATGAATTATACCTTTTTTCGAACGAACGGTTATAGGCCGGCATAATGCCGCTTAGCATTAATGCCGGACGATATTTAGCCTTGAATGTCCGGTATTCCCAATAATTTCCAAGAAATCTATGCTTAGCAAGGATGGATTGAGGGGATTGGGTTTTTGCAATTTCAAGTACATTGTTGAGAGTTAATCTTTTCTGAGATTGTGCAAATATGCTTGATGTTACTAAGCTTAGCAGAACAAAAAAGAATATTTGCAATTTCATATTCAAGTTTGTTTTGTTTGTATAGTTTTTCATCTTTTAAAATTTACGGTTATTCACAAGGTGTCAATATTCAATGGTATTTAACGATATTCCGGACAGCTTATAAGTTCATTCCGTTCGGGTTATTATTCATAACGCAATGACTCTATTGGGTCTTTTTCAGCCGCTTTTTTGGCTGGAGAATATCCAAAAATAACACCTACAGCTGCAGAAACGCCAAAAGCTATAATCACAGAAAAGGGGCTGACAATAGTTAGAATATCAGATACCTGTTCTATAATTTGGGCAAACAAAATACCAAGAAATACTCCAATAAATCCACCCGTTACACTTATTAAAATTGCTTCTGAGAGAAACTGCACAATAATATCTGTTTTATTCGCCCCGATTGCCATCCGGGTTCCGATCTCTTTTATTCTTTCCATGACTGAAGCAAACATAATATTCATAATTCCAATACCACCAACAACGAGAGATATGCTTGCGATAGCACCAAGGACAATATTAAAAACGTCTTTAGTTCTTTGTTGCTGTTTTAGGAGAAGCTCGGGGACAGTAATTTCAAAATCTTTTACATCCTGGTGTCGTCTGAGCATCATCCTGCTAAGAATTTCTGTTGTTGCATTCAATTGTTCAGTTTCCTTAACCTGAACAATAATTCTGTCGAGCTGATGATAATTTGAACTTGTATTCTCACCTGGTGTAGAACTGAAGGACATCCTCATAAAACCTCTCCCTCCACTGATGCTAATTCCGGAATTATCTCTTGTATTTACCAGTGCCCTGTTTTGGAAACGCATCAACATGGTTTTTACAGGAATGTAAATGTTATCGTTATATACATTTACTCCGGTTGTTTCAAAGCCCGATAAACT
>JAYEGO010000538.1:0-8584 GCA_034659155.1 Bacteroidota bacterium
GTTTTACCTGGAAGAAGTAGGGCCTCTTTCAAATGTTAATAAAAAATATTTTAATAATAAGATTGACTTCTGGAATAAAATTACAGAACATCCAAATTATGATGATTTCTGGCAAAAACGTAACCTGCTACCTCATTTGAAAGACATCAAACCTGCAATCCTTGTTGTTGGTGGATGGTTCGATGCCGAGGACCTGTACGGCCCATTAAATATTTACAAAAAAATTGAAACCAGTAGTCCTGGAGCTCAAAACTTCCTTGTAATGGGTCCATGGAGGCATGGAGGATGGACACGGGGTAATGGAGAAAGCCTGGGGAATGTTAAGTTTTCAAGCTCTCCCTCACCATCAGTTTTCTACCGCGAAAAAATTGAGTTTCCGTTTTTCATGCAAACCCTCAAAACCGGAAAAAATCTTAAGCTGGCAGAGGCCACTATGTATAATACAGGTGAAGATAAGTGGAGAAAATTTGATCAATGGCCTCCGTCCGAAATTGTAATTAAAAAGCTATTTCTACAGCCCGATGGAAATATAAGCGAAACACCACCTGGAAATGAAAGGACATTCAGGGAGTACACCAGTGATCCGGCAAAACCCGTTCCCTTTTCCCAGACCATATCAACCAGGATGACCCGGGAGTATATGACTGCTGATCAAAGATTTGCAGCAAGAAGACCAGATGTATTGGTTTATCAAACTGTAATCCTTGAGGAAGATCTAACACTTGCCGGGAAAATTGAGGCCAATTTATTTGTTTCTATCAGTCAAACCGATTCAGACTGGATTGTTAAATTGATTGATGTTTATCCTAATGATACTCCAAACAATGAATTTACAGCCACGAATATGCATATGGGTGGATATCAGCAAATGGTTAGAAGTGAAGTATTCAGAGGCAGGTTCAGGAATTCTTACGAATTCCCTGAACCATTTATACCAGGAGAAATCACAGCAGTAAGTTTTCCTTTGCAGGATGTTCTCCACACTTTCAAGAAAGGACACCGCCTCATGATCCAGATACAAAGTAGCTGGTTTCCTATTGTGGACCGGAATCCCCAAAAATATGTGGAGAATATTTTCAATGCTGAAGAAGAGGACTTTGTTCCCTCAATTCAACGTGTGTATTCTTTTGGTGTGCAAGCAAGTCATATTGAGATCAATGTATTGGAGGATTGATAGGCGATTAATTTGCCCTGCCTGGCAGGCAGGTCTGTGCCTTGGAGCCTTGACCTGCCCTGTGAAATGCGAAGCAATATTTAACAGGGAATGACTGTATCGGGGTGACAAGGAAAAGATAGCCACAAAGGCACGGAGACACCAAGAAAACACCAGGAATTCGGATTGCTAAAGGACGAAATAATTTAATTTAATTAAGAAAAATGCTTTTTGTAATTCTTATTTTACTGCTAATAGATCTATTGAGTTTTAAAGGTTTTTATCCTCTTCTGAAAAACAAGGATAAAACTCTGAAGTGGTTCTTTATTGCACTTCACTGGGCGGTTCCCATAAGTTTATTCAGTGCAAGCTTGATTTTGATAAAATTTTATAATGACAACCATACAGCAAGGGAAGTATATCGAAGTTTCATTCTGGCAGGACTTTTTTTGCTTTTCTATATCCCGAAATTATTCTTTGTCATTTTTCATGTGTTGGATGATATTTTGAGACTTCTCTACAGGGCCATACACTTATTATTTAAAAAGCCATTAAGAAAGTATTCCGATGCAGGTGGAAAACCAACGAGCAGGAGGCATTTTCTAACCAAAACCGGACTGGCACTGGCATCTATACCCTTCCTTTCAATTGTTTACGGAACAGCAAGGGGGCGATTTGATTTCCGGCTGGAGGAGATCCGCCTCAACTTTTCCGGTTTGCCAGGCAATTTCGACCACTTAAGACTAATACAAATTTCAGATTTTCATATTGGTGGCTTTTATAGGCATGAGGAGCAACTTGAAAAAATTGTTGAAATCATAAATTCTTACAATGCTGACCTGATATTATTTACCGGCGATTTTGTAAATGTGTATGCAAATGAAATTTCACCTTTCAAAAGCATTCTGAAGAAGCTGAAAGCAAAGGAAGGAATGTACTCAATTCTTGGAAATCATGATTATGGGGATTATCATCAATGGCCCAATGAAGAAGAAAAAAAGAAAAATTTCGAGGCTATTATCAGGTACCAGGAAGAAATTGGATTCAAAATGCTTCTGAATGAGTCGGTAATATTAAATCGTGAAGGCCAGAGCATTTCGATCACCGGTGTTGAAAACTGGGGAAAACCTCCCTTCGCACAATATGGGAAACTGAAACATGCACTCAAAGATACTCACAAACAACCCTTTAAGATTTTATTGTCACACGACCCCTCCCACTGGGATGAAGAGGTTGTTGGAAAAGAAGATATCCAGCTTTGCCTTTCCGGTCATACACATGGTATGCAATTCGGAATAAAAGTGGGAGACAAAAGATGGAGCCCTGTACAGTACAAATACCCAAGGTGGGGTGGTATATACCAGGAGGATGATCAATACCTTTACGTAAATCGGGGACTTGGATGTATTGCCTATCCGGGAAGGGTTGGAATGCCTCCGGAGATTACCCTGATAGAACTGTTGAGCAGTTGAATAGTTGAACAGTTTATGGCAGGAAAAACTTACAGCGTCAGAAGGTACTGGAAGTGTTGAGAAAAGGTTTAGATAGTTGAGAAGGTTGAGGAATATAGTTGGTCGCAAGGTCTAAAAGTCAAAGAGGCAGAAAGCCAAAACCCAGACAGTCCCAACATTCCACTTTATTTCATCCATCTAATCCTGTATCCCAGATTGAATTCCAGAAATTCTGCAAGCATAAAGTTTACAGCTCTAATATTTACTCCAAAAGATAAATTTTTGTAAAATTCATATCTAACACCTAATCGTTGGTAGGTTTGATTAAAGTTTCCATAATTCAAGTGGACTGCATAAATTCCTATACCAGCAACCAGGGTAAGTCTATCAATAATAAATTCAGGTTGAAGTATTAATCCAAGTGTAAAATTTTCTTCCGTCTTTGGTCCAGGTGTTCCATCTGGCGAGGCATTTAACCCAAACCAATAGTTCAAATCTGCACCGTATCCAATTCTAAATGCATTTGAAAGCTGAGTAAAATAAATGGTACTTAATCCTGCAATTGCAAAGTAATTTGTGTCTAATTCATGTTCATTAAGCTGATGATCACCATATCCCAATATAAAATACAAATCATTGGAACGTTCTAATCTTCCTGGTGTTTTTATGGACCTGACACTGGGGCGACTGGCTATATGATATTTCAGCTCTACAGATGGTGCATAAATATTAAATCCTCGATTAGGACGTTCAAACCCACCGTTTGAGAAATGTATAAAACTCATTCCTGCTCCTAGATCCAGATTTTTCGTAACAGGATAAAAAGCGTATATACCAATATTCAGATGAACTGTTAAACCGCCACCAATTACAATATTTTTCGGATTCGTTATTGAATCATAATGTTCCCAGTTCCAGGACATTCCAAATTGAAATTCGGAATATAATTCCAATTTATGCCATCGTTTAATTGGTAGACCTAAAACTCCGTAAAGAGATACCGGATATCCCACCTCACCAGGATTAAAAAAATTTCCAAGGCTTAAGCCTGCCCCATAATACGGGCCACGATAAACTTTCTGCCAATCCGTATAACCAGGATTTTGCCACAGCATCTTTAAAGTGTAAGACTGGTAGTGTTTTAATGGTTTGCCCATTAAATTGTCTCCATCTACAAATTCATTTGTAGGGATGATATTCCCATACTGAAAATTGGCTGAAAGACCCAGATAGTTCTTTTGTTTAACACTGGCTGTGTCAGTCTGAGAAAAACTTTGCAAGCCCCAAACTATTAAAACAGTAAGAAAAAATATTCTCATATTGGTTTAGTCAATATAGTGGACACTCCCTTCCTTATCACTTCATCACCTCATTGACATTTGACATCATGTGCCTAATCAATAACAACCGTTTGATTCTTTGGATATTTTACTTCATACCGCAAAATCAGTGTTCTGGTGGTTTTTGGTTCAATCTCCAGCTTCCACATTACTTCACCTGTATCCTTATTATACTTTCCCCCCGACAGTTCAAGCCTTTCTACCTCAATGTCTTTTTGTGTAGATACCGGAACCTGGTCAATTACAGTAATACTGATTTTATGTGATTTATTATTGCGAATATCTATTTTCCAGCTTCTTGATTCTATACGGTTACTTCCCATGAATTTATGGCTTGAAAAATCTTTTTGCTTTTCGCGACTTACAACAATTCCATTATCCCTGCTCAAAGATATTTTCATGGTATCCTTCAAATTCCTTACATCCAGCAAGGACTTACCAACAAAAGTACCTTCAAAGAATAAGTTGGCCTCTCCGGGAAGTAAATTAAAATCCTCCCAATCCATAATTCCTGCCATAAGAAAAGCTGACTTTTCCATTTTGGGGACAGATAAATAATTATAAGTAGCGGGAAGTTTATGGTGAATCATCTCAATCACCTCTGCCTGCTTATTAGTATATATGGTATAAGGCAACTGGATGTTAAATTCAACCGATGAACTGTTATCTACAGTATTTACAGCTAATGGCATTGAATATTCTTCATCTGCATCGCCTTCTGCCACCATTACAGGCATAGATGCTAACTCTGATTTTGAAGATCTCACACCCTTTCTTTTAACAGACACAACTTCATCGAGATAAACAGGCGTGTAAAAATCAATATAAAATGGCTTGAGCACAGGTGCTGTTCCTGACTTATGTGGTGTGGCATTTGAAAATGTAAGCTTCACATCCTTCCAATCAACTCCCGTGCTCTGAAATACATTTGCCTTATATACCAGCTCTATAGGTTTTTGAAGATCATTCACCCTGATATCGTAGGAAGGAAACCAACCCGCATTCCCAACCAGGTAAGTAATTTTAAACTTAGCCGCAGAAATATTTGTTTTTGAATCTATAGTAATTAAAATTTCACTGCTTGCACCGTTTTTTCCAGATGATATTTCCTGCAATTGTTTCCTGATCTTTGCTGCCTCTTTTTCAAGTTCACCTATCTTTCTTTGTTTTTCAAGCACTCCCCTTTTTATTTCCTCCATTGATTTCGAATAAAACTCTGCAAAAACAATTAAAGACTCGGCACTGAGAGTTCCACCCTTGCTTGCCAGGGCACTATTAGCCACCAGCATTTTTTCTCTTTCGCCATAAATCTGAATGCCGGTTCGTAAATCAATAATCTGATCCTGAATTTTCTTTAACTTATTCTCAAGCACAATTTCTTTTTCCGTTTTTTCCGAGGAATTAAGATAATTCATCCTGTGATTAACAGAAAGCACCGTAAAGGTTCCCATTCCCTGAACCTGAATGGTGTTAGCATCAATAAACCTGGAAAGTCCTTTCACAACAAGAATGGTATTTCCTGAATTAATGCTGGTATTTCCTTCCCTGCTTATCTGGGCTCCCTGAATAAAAACTGTGGCTTTCCTGATCTTTGTTTTTAGTGGTGTTTCATTGGTTTCAGAAAAAGCATTCAATCCTATACCCATCAGCAGGGCTATTATAATTGTAATAAACTGTTTCATGTTTTTTTTGTTTTGGTTTACCACTTATTATCTTTTCCTTCCACTGCTAGAACTTTTTTTCTTTGGAGGAGCTTTTGTGCTTGTTTTTTTCTTGCTTGTTGTCTGTTTATATTGGTTTGTTTTTTGAGTTCCTGTTGACCTGGATTGATAGGTTTTATTCAAATTGTTATAGTTTTTACTTCTGGAAGAACTGGTAGCCTTTGATCCGCTTGTAGTCTTGTTTGGAGATGAGCCTGACCGGTTATAATTACCGGTACTGCTTGACCTGTTACCCGAATTTGTCTTCTCCCTGGTATTCCTGTTACTATTTGAACTATTTCCCCGGTCTTTATTAGGGTCTGAAGATCTATTAGTAGTTGAGGCCCTTCCAGAAGAATTTGTAGAGGCTCTGTTTGTGCCCTCTCCTGTACCGGTCCATCGTCCGTTTTCCCTTTTTTCCCATCCATTATTTGTTCTTCTGTGAACATTTCCATTCCTGTCTGTATATACATTGTTGGTTCTCGATACCTCACTTCCCGACCGGCGAACCCGGTTATTGTTGGTAATCGTGGTGGTATTGGTGGTAGTATTCCGGCTGGAGCTGGTATTGGTTCCGGTTCTGGTTACACCGGTTTCACGGTTCCTGTACACGTTTGTGCTACGGTGGGTGGATCTTGTAGACGACGAGGAGGAATAAGATGAAGATTTTGTGCCATAGTAATAACCTGCACTTGCCCCTGCAGTATAACCACGGTTATATCCATAATGATAACTCCTGCCATAGCCATACCTGTATCCTGCATGGTAGCCCGCCGGACCCCAATAACCACGATAATAACCTGGTCCAACTCTGTAACTTACATGAAACCA
Source organism: Bacteroidota bacterium (assembly GCA_034659155.1). Classification (GTDB taxonomy): domain Bacteria; phylum Bacteroidota; class Bacteroidia; order Bacteroidales; family VadinHA17; genus JAYEGO01. The sequence goes on from JAYEGO010000538.1 coordinate 6,476, forward strand.
TCCATAACTTATCCCATATGAAAAGCCCCAGCCCGAATACGGACTGTAATGAACTCCATATCCATAAGTTGTATGCCTTGGATAATAATATGTACGATACCAGGGCCGGTAATAGTAACCGGTTCCGTAAACCACAACCCCATGATATGCATATGAGCCAATATAACCAGGTGTGTAGCCCATATATACAACAGTTGGAGTATAATGATATACATGAACATATTTCACGTTATATACAGGGTATTCAGCAGGAATATCCTGGAATTCCCCCGGGACATCAACACATACAGACCATGGTCCATCAGGGCCATAGGCAATAAACCAAACAGCATCATCACAACAGTAGTACCGGTTATCAATCATCAGTACTGATTTATCGGTATTTACTGCATAAGAAATCTCGGTTCCTTTAATTGCCTCAAAAGAAGCATCACCGTCATACTCCACCTCAACTTTAGCATCTTGCCTGTTTACTTCTGCAGTTTGAGGAATAGTATTTTCTAAAGTTGCATCCATGGCTTCTTCCGTTCCTGACACACTTGCCAATACACTACCAACATCAGAATTGGTAGGAATTTGACCAAAATCTTCGGGAAGATCTCTTGAATCCATATAAGTCCAATCATTCCCGGTTAAAGAAGAGGAACTATACCAACGTCCTGAAATAAGAATATAGTAAGTCTGGGTATTGATATCCATTATTATATCATCTTCTGTATTACTCATGTAAAGAAGATCTGTGCCTTCAATGGGATTGTACTTGGGTTCTCCAAGTGATTGCAATAATTCTGCAGGGTGAGTTCTCAAGTATATTTTTGCACTTTGAGACTTTCCCTGAACCTCATTTTTCCCCGATTCTTTCTTTTTTTGCTTTTCAGATTCCTCCATTATCTGCTGTAATTCTTCCGGTGCCCGGGTAGTTACCTTCCAGTCACCAGATAAGTCGCCTGATGAATACCAGATGCGGTCACCATAAAGAAAAAACTCTTTTTCATTAGCCGTGGCAATAAAAAAAGGAGTATTCAGGATGTACTTGTATTTTTCCAGACCTTCAATTTCTCTGTAAATTGGATCTCCATCAATGCTAATCAGCATAGATGCTTCTTCTGAAAAAATCACTTCCGGGGGAGAATTATTCAAAGCATCTCCCCCTGTGGCAACCTCATTTGGATCGATGGATGCAAGAAGTCTGTCGAGGGAAAGAGTTATTTCCCATTTGGGAACTTCATTTTCCAGCAAATCTACAAGCATATCCACTTCCTCTTGCGAGGCCTCCGGAAATTTTATTGATTTCACAACCAGGTCCTCAAGTAAGACTTCCCTGGTTTCCATATCCGTAGATACCCAGGAGTTGAACCAGGTTGCACCAAACACAGGGGCATCTCCTTTTTTAACAGTAACTGCCACAGCAGATCGTGCTTCGAGCAGATCCCCGGAAAAATTCTCTACCTGAGGCTGATATAACACAATAGTAGCATCTTTAGTTTTTATTTCCCTTGGCCAGCTTGGTTTTTCGGCCTGCATATTTAGGGCAGATTGAAAGAACATAATTGCAATAAGAAGCAACATTGAGCCTGTTCTGCTTGATTTTAATAGCTTTTTCATGATTTATAGTTGTTAATTTTGGTTTTATTTTAGCTTAATCTAATGCAAGTTACGAATAATAAAACACCATATTATATCCAAATAATAATTATTCATAACTTCCTTAATAGCTGAATATGCAATTGTCATGCCATGGAGAAATCTACAGGAATGTTCCGGGTTCAGAGTTCAAGACGGTTCCGGGTTCCGGGTTTTATGCTTTGTCATGCTTTTTGCAGCTACGCGCAAAAAGCCCGCCAAAGCAAAAACGCTTACCTTATCTTAACCACGGACTTACGTCCATGGCTATAAATATTTCGTCCCTCCGGGACTTGCATAGAGCCAGTATGCTTTTACAATACTTTACAACAGGCAATTTGCAGAATTCCACCAAAGCATGAATGTTTCCTTATTTCGAAATCGACTTGGGAAAGTCGATCTACAGTACAATCTTCAATTTTTCATCACCACATCACCTCATCACCACATCACCTCATCACCACATCACCTCATCACCACATCACC
>JAYEGO010000539.1:0-2046 GCA_034659155.1 Bacteroidota bacterium
ATCATACGAACAATATGAGGAACGATAAGACCGATAAATCCAATAATACCGGCATAAGCAACTGTAATACCCGTAAGCAACGAACTAATTATAAAAATTTTTTTTCGTAATTTTTTAACATCTATACCTAAACTTCCGGCAATAACATCTCCGGTTGTAAGTATCATCAATTTTCGAGACAGAAGAAACAGATAGAGCATCAGCAAGATAGAGATTCCAAATACGACTAGAAAATAGTACCATTCTTTGCGGCTGAAAATATGCCCCAGATTCCCCATAAGAACATTGATGATATTCCCAATATCCTGCTGATTGAAATACATGAGAAGTGAGATAAGTGCTGAGAAAAACATTCCTACAATTATTCCCGAAAGCAGCAATTTAGTATTGTTAAAAAATCCGCCAAGATGAGATAAAGACCAGACGATAATTAACGTAATTAATGCTCCTGCAAATCCGAAAACAGGCATAAATAGATACAAACCCATTACACTTGCTAAAATACTACCAAAGGCTGCACCGGATGAAATTCCTAAAATATATGGTTCTGCGAGAGGATTATTCAGCATTATTTGGAATGAATATCCAACACCTGAGAGGACAAATCCGATTAAAAAAGCCAGCATTAATCTTGGCAGACGAACTTGCAAAATTATATGCCGACTTCCTACCTGAAAATTCAGATACAAGTAGATCAAGATCAAAGAAAGACCAAACAGTAAAATAGGAACAATTTTATTTTTCATGACTAAATATCTTCTGTAATATTTTCATGCCTTCGATAACACGTGGAGTTGCCCGAATTATCAAATCCGGGTTAATATCAAGTGCTGTATAGATTCGGTCATTTTTAACGGCGGAGATCACTTCCCAACCTTTGCGGATTTTGATGCTTTCTGCAGTAACTTCCGGTGGACAGGTCAGTACTATAATTTCCGGATCTGCATTGATAATATCTTCTGCTTTAACGCGTGAATAATCTCGTGGAAGTTCGGCAAAGATATTATTTCCACCAGCCTTTTGTATAACTTCACCGACAAAAGATCTATCAGAAACACTCATTATCGGGTTATTGTAAATTTCTACATAAATTTTAGGTGAATTATCATCATTATTTTGAGAGATTTTTTTAATTTCGGTAGAAAGGCTATCTGCCACAAAATTAGCCCGTTTTTCTGCTCCGATAAGTTCCCCAATTTCACGAATTGAAGATATCATATTATCAATAGATTTGGGATAGAATTGAGCTGTGGGGATTTGTAACTTCTGAAGTTCAGTTGTGAGTAATTCCTGTTCTAAACCTGATGTGAAAACAATGGTGGGATCAAGTGAAATAATTTTCTCAAAATCTACTTTACCAAAATTTCCAACTTTCTCTATTTCATGCAACTTAGCAGGATAATCGCATTCGATGGTTACACCAACAATATTTTCTGCACCTTGCAATAAATAAATGATCTCTGCGATTTCCGGAGATGTGATGATATAACGGTCACCTGTTTGTTGTTCTTCTTTTGAACATCCAACTAATATTATTACAGCAAAAACAAAAAATAACACAATTTTTTTCATAAAAAAATCCTTTTATTTAGGAAGCTAACATGAGCTGCTAAGATAAAAGGATTTATAAAACTTAATTAACAATAACTCTTGCTCCGGAGTATCGGTTAAATAAGCTCTATGGCAGGTTTCCTGGCTTGCAGATCAATTCTTGTTTAAATCTTCCCAAACATTTAATAGTTTAGTGATTTAAACTTGATACTAGCTCACCTGCCTTCGTTAAGACTTCGGCATGGCAGGCGGATTTCACGAAAAATACAAATGTTTTGCAATTAACTAAACAAACAATTTTAATACAAATCCTTTGTTCGCTTTTGTTAGTTTTGTTCGTTGTAAATATTCTTTTCCGTAGCTATTTTTCTGCTTACAGTGGCGGAGACCGCTCCCGATTTACACGGGATTCCCTTTTACTCTTGCACCATCAAGCTTCACTCTATGATTTACGAATTGAATAAAAAAAACGTTGGATATTATGTCAAGTTTGGT
>JAYEGO010000540.1:0-8564 GCA_034659155.1 Bacteroidota bacterium
CCAATTCTACGGCTTCTTGAATTTTTTGTTTATATGCTTTACTAAGCCCAATATTCCATATTAAACTAAACCAAACATGCCCCACACTTTCGTAGAATTCAATCTTTAAATCATATTCTTTACCTTTTTCAAAGCTATACTCTTTTGTTATTGTGCGGAATGTTTGTTTTTGCCAGTTGTCTATAATTAGTTCATCATTAATATATAAGCGGTATCCGTCATTTCCTTTTATTCCAATTTTGAATTTCCCGGTCTCCGGAGTGGTTAATTGGCCAGTCCATCTGGTGGAATACCAATCGTAGTTAATTTTTTCATTGTCAGGAGAATATAGTGTCCATCTAAATTTTATTTGTGGGTCAATACGGCTCAAGGCAGGCTTGCCTGCGAGTGAGATATTATTAAAATATTCGCCTTTTAGACCTTTCGTCTTTTCACCTTCAAAAAAACAAGATAAATGCTTAACCGGTATTGCTTCAAATTCTACTATCTCCCGGCCACAACCAGGGGTGTATTTTATATTGCAGTTTTTTCCAATTTTGTTCTTTATCCCATCAAGAATACTAACTGGATGAATGCCTGGGCCTGAATAACCACCAAGTCTCGCTTCAACAGCATCCGTGCCAATTATTGCAATGGATTTTATATCCATATTAATGGGCAAAGTATTAGCCTCGTTTTTCAATAGCACAATGGATTTCTGTGCTGCTTTTCTTGCTATTAACCGGTGTTTTTCACTACCATTCCACTTAATAACTTCTATGGTGTCAACATAAGGATTTTCAAAAAGTCCAAGCTTAAATTTTGCTCTCAAAACTCTTCTAACAGCCTCATCTAGTTTTTCATTATCCACTTCACTCTTTTCAAAAGCAGGATAAAAAAGTGCTTTGTGGTCGTAAGATGTCTGGAAAATCACATCCAGGCCATTTTCAATTGCCTGCTTGCCAGATTCAGCATAATTCTTTGATGTATAATGCAATACATTAGCTCCACCTACGGCATTGGCATCGGAAATTACAAAACCATTAAAACCCCATTCCTTTTTTAGTTTTTGGTTTAACAGCCAATCATTTGCTGAACATTGCCTGCCATCAAGTGAATTATAGGAAGTCATTACCGACCATGCACCTGCTTTTTGGAAACAAGCTTTAAAAGCAGGGAAATATATTTCTTCCAGTATTCTTTCATTAAAATGTACAGGGTAGCTATCGCGACCACCATCTCCAAGGTTAGCCACAAAATGTTTAGGTGTGGTAATCACACCGAGTTTTTCAAACTGTGAAATAAATGCAACACCCATTTGGGTGGTTAGAAATGGATCCTCTCCATAGGTTTCTTCAGTTCTTCCCCAGCGTACATCACGGGCAATATTTAGAACCGGAGATAGAATTTGCCTGATTCCTCTTGATTTCACTTCTTGCGCAATAGCATTGGCAACATTTCCCATTAATATAGTATCCCAGGTAGCAGCTAAAGCGATAGACTGGGGAAATGCTGTTGCTCCTTTCCTTACCAGTCCATGCAATGCTTCGTCAAAAGCTATAATTGGAATTCCTAATCTAGTTTCTTCGACAAAATATCTCTGAATATTGTTAACTAATATTGCAGTTTCTTTTGCTGTGCCTCCTTCAGAATAATCCAATAATTGCTCCCCTTCACTCTCGGTTTTTCCTTTGGTAGCCACCTGAAAACCAAACACTCCATGTTTATACTTTTCTTTACCATCAGATAAATCACCCGGGATCATAAAGCATTGCCAGAATTTTTCTTCCATGGTCATTCTTGACAATAAGTCATCTGTACGCACATCAATGGACAAATCAGGATTTTTATAAGGAGGAATATTGTGATTATTACTACAGCTAAAAAGTATAATAAATACAATATTTAATATTACTGTTCGTCCTGTATCTTTATATTTCAATGCATTCATTTTACCAGTTTAATAAACTTTGTTTCGTAATGTTCTATCAATAGAGGTTCCTTAAGTTCTTCTAACTCTTCTTCCAATATGTTTACTTCAAATATTGAAGTGACACCAGTTTGCTCCAACATTTTTGTAATATCAAGTATAGCATGATCACCTTCTGTTTCGCGTAAATGAAGAATAATACCATCGCCTTTTTCGGAGGGTTTAGCATTTACCAGTAATAAATTGGGAAGACCAATATCCAAAAGAGACCTTGAGACTGCTGTTGTTTTTATCTTTCCTGCCGGCAATACTCTTGCTAATAGTGGAATACGATTTTCCCAGCCAAATCGTGAGGCATATGAATTACTTTTGTTTGCAGAAGAAGTAATAAAATAATGCCATTTCATTCCACCCTCCTGGCTGGCTTTGAAATTGGTTGTCCAGTAGTTGTTTAGTACCCATGAATAAATATGCGGCTTTTCAGGCTGGTGTTTATAATAAAATCTACCTGTATTTATATCACCGAATTGCACCAGAGGAATATCACCGCTGCTAAATATTATTTGTGCATTTTTATTACTCACTGAAGCAAAAGTTTGAATCACATTCCAATCAGAGGAGGTGCCTTCTAATTGGTTAATGCCAGGATATACAATTCCTCCTTGCACATCGAAAGCAAGTTTGCTTTCTCCTTCCAGTTTAAAAGGAAAAGCCACATATATTGCTTCAGGATCGGTAACAGGAAGTTTGTGCATATCGTAGATAAATTCTATGCGTTTATCTTCATGGTAGAGACGAATTTCTATATTTACACCTCGCTCATCGGTACAAACAGGTAGTTTCCCGTGTATTTTAATACTATTCCAAATAGCAGATATTTGCATTTTATCTACTTGAATTTCAGAAAGTCTGGTAAGCTTTTTGCTCAGTGGAACATATACAGTATCTCTGTTTGAATTAGTGAGACGTTCCATGGAGTGCCTGTTTTCCAGTTGCTCATAAATAAATTCACCAAGTTTTATTTCGCAATCTTTATCTAATAATTCCAGTTGTAACTCCTTGTCAAAAAGGCTTGTTATAACTCCTTTTTCAGTATTTATTTTTAACCGATAGAAAACATTCTCGAAATCTGGTTCATCTGATTTATCAACAATGATATTTTGCGATTCATTACTAACTAATATTTCTAAAGTTTTGTACCCCATAGCCGGCACATCCGAAACCCACAAGGCCCAATAGGAACCATCTTCCCGGCTTTGCAAAAGTTGAGTAGGAATGAGATTTCCATCTTTATCGATAATTGTTGCTTTTCTATTAGTGGGTAGAATATCGTGGTCGATAAATACTTTTACCATAGCAGCACGATTCCAGTTTAAGGTATTAAAAACAGCAATAACAGGTACATTCGATTTGCTAATATAGGGCTGAATAAATCCCATAGCTTTTTCACGAATCATGGAGGCATCCACTACGGCAGTCCAGGCATGAGCAGCTTTTTCTCCCCATTGTACTACACAATTTTCTGCTGTAGGATCGCTAATGCTCTCGGCAGCACCAAAGGTATGTTCATCCCAAAAAAGCAGATGGTCATAACAGCTCGAAATATCCTTATTGATATCAGCCGGTAGGTCAGCACCCATTATTTTAGCCATAGACAAAAGCCCCATATTGGCAATCATATCAGCATTGGTTGTTCGTGCTGCTTTTGTTTCATTAAGAGCCGAACCAAAACCATCGGCCCACCAATCTGGCCATGCCTCTTTTTTACTTTCTAATATGTTGGCATGGTTTTCATCGAGGTAAACCATAAACTCATTTGCTAATGCAATTTTCAGTTTGGGCCATTCGTATTTCTCATTCCACTCTTTGACAACATCGCAAGCTGCAGTAGAAGGAGGGGAGTTGTCGGTTACATAACCAGAAAATTGCAAGGAAATCCTATTATAAGGATATCCTTTCTTATCGAGATTAGATAAATATTTAGACAGATTACTCATAAAGACATCCAGATATCCACTTGTTAAACTTAAGGAGTTAGCATGTTGATAATGTTCGCTGCGGTATGCTAATAATTTATTTCCGGCTTGTGACTCCCACCAAAATGGAGTAGGCTTATTAAAAGGAACCTGCGCTCTATGCCCATGTTGCCCCATGGTTAGGTATTTCACCCCGGTGTTTTTATAAAAATCTATCATGCACCACCCAATGCCGTTTACATCGTTTTGCATGGCTGTTTTTACATCTATTCCTCTATCCTTAAATACTTTTAATGTTTTGGTTTGCATGGCAAGCGTGGTCTCGTCAACTACTTCTGAGAAATTGAAAAACATTCCGGTTACTTCTATTCTCCCCTCTTTTATGCGTTGTAATAATCGTTCTATTTGTGACTCTGGGCGGCTTTTAAGGTACTCACGAACCGACCAGGATGTTTCGCAGGTCCACCTGAATCGTGAATTCTCAGGATAGTCGTCTGTTTGGTCGCAATACTCCAGGGCATCGTCAATATATCTCAGATGCTCTGCCAGTATTTCTGTTTGGGGACGGGTATAACCAATATCGGTATGGGTATGCTGCACTAAATATACAGTCCATTCTTTCACTGGCTCCAGTATGAATTCACGTACTTCTTGTTTTTTATTACCTATTTTAATTTCGGTTGAGAACCAGGTGGGGCTATCTACATGTGGCATTAGAATATCCACTATGTTATATCCGGTTTTCAATAATGTTTGATTCTCTAATTCTCCTACTTTTATAAGCGTATTTACAGGTTCTCCAAGGTGAATAAAGCTAAATCGTGCAGTATGAAAAAGCCTTCCATCCTTTTTAAGTAATGTTCCGGTTTGAAAAATATCAAGTTTATCCTCTAATTCGGTTTTAAAAGTCATTATCCAGGCATCGCTATCGTTGTTAACACCATTTATTTTTATGCTTATTTGTTCTCCGGGCCTGACAAGCTTTGTTGGAAGTTTAAGCACTGCAAAGCCCATCTGATCTTTATGTTTATCGATCATAGTAAGGATGAAACTTAACTCAGCTCCATTTTTATTATGAACAGTCCATTTTTCGTCTTTGTTATCCACAGGATTTGAAAAAGTGAAATACTTTTGTCCATTGATAAACATCTCAAAGTTCTGGCTTTCTGCCAATACATCTATTCCATATAACCAAATAAAGGACACGGTTTTCCCTTTATAATTTTGGGGTATAGCTTCTGTTTTCCACTCAATAGGATCGTAACTGCTTCGTGCTCTCGATAGTAATGACAATTCCACATCGGGTAATGCCGAATGATAGGTAAATCTTTTCCCGCTTACTTCTTCCTGGTAGCCATTAAAGTATTCTACTTGCGCAAAAGCAGAAATACTGATTAAGGATAAGAGTAGAGGTAATAGTACCAGTTTACAATAAAATGTCTTTTTACATTGATAATAGTTCATAGCCCTTATAGATTAAATAATTATTCGCTTTCCTTTTTTCATCAATCAATTTCTGATTATTTTTTAGTGCCTAATTCAGGATAATCCCTTTCAATAATTTGAAGATTTTTAGTAATCATTTCATCACGTTGAGCTGCACAAAGTTGGGTGCTACCTGCATCTTCGGGATTATTCATTACATAATCAATAAGCTTAGGCAAGGTTGAAACTGCCACATGCATACGTGTATCCGAAGATGCATAATAAATTAACACATCTTCATTATCTTTCAGAATCCAGCCATTACAAAAAGCTACATTAGAAACATCTCCAATACGTTCATTGCCTAATGGTTCAAGGAAATGTCCCCCGGGACGGTGAATAACTTTTGTTGGGTCATCCAGACCAGTCATAAATAGATATAAAACATAGCGCAAGCCGGCAGCAGTACGGCGTACACCATGTGCCAGATGCAACCAGCCATGTTGGGTTTTTAAAGGGGCTGGACCTTGTCCGTTTTTTACTTCTTTATAGCTGTGATATTTTCGTGGATCAATAACAATTTCTTCTTCTTTTATTTCAGGGTTTTCAATATCGTCAACTAATCCCCAGGAAATACCACTATCACCAGTATCAATAAAACCTTTTTGAGGCCGGGTATAAAAGGCATATTTTTTGTTGACAAATTCTGGATGTAAAACACAATTTCTTTGTTGTTCAGCGGTGGATTTTAAATCAGGTAAACGATACCATTTTATTAAATCTTTAGTACGGGCAATGCCACAACTGGCTATGGCTGCTGAACTATCATCAGGATGCGATAAATCTTTTCGTTCAGCGCAAAATATTCCGTAAATCCAACCATCTTCATGTTTTACCAGGCGAATATCATACACATTCATTTCAGGATTATCAGTAACGGGCATTGCAATTGGGTGATCCCAAAATTTGAAGTTATTAATTCCATCCAGGCTTTCAGCTACAGCAAAAAACGACTTTACATCAAATCCTTCAACCCGTGCGATAATGTAATATTTGCCGTTTAATTTAATTGCTCCTGCATTAAAAGTTGTGTTCACTCCAAGGCGCTGAAGCAGGTTTGGATTACTCTTGAAATCTAGATCATAGCGCCAGAAAACGGGCGCATGATCACGTGTTAAAATCGGATTTTTATATCTATGATAAATACCATTATCGGATTTTAAAGCTTTGTTTTTCTTAGTCGCGTGTCTCTGATGTTCTTCAAACAGTTCTTTTAATTTCTTGTCGAAATCATTTCTTGTCATTTTTCATTTTTTTTGTGAAGGTTCAAGCTTTTCCTTATTGCCTGCTTCAACATTATGGAATAAAGCTCTTTGTCAATTTTCTAACTTATCAAACCAGTTAAATTTCAATATTAAACTTGTTACTATAAATCCAATAAAAGCAATAATAAAATTGGCGTTCTCCCGAATAACCAGAAAAATTGGCATAAGTGTTAGAGACAATTGCCAGATAATACCAATGAAACTATTAAGCATATCCCTTCCAAAATTTTCATTTTTTTTGAAATCGGGATCTGTCAGGTTAATTTTTTGATGAATTGGTTTCCAGAAACCCCAGGGACGGACATTTTTATAGAACTCAATTAAAACTTTTTCATCTTCAGGTTTTGTTAATAAGCATCCTAAAATGGAGCCCAGACTTGATATTCCAAAAATGATTGGAAATGAAACCAGGAAGCCAGCATCTGGTATTGCCTTTGGGATAATTAATGCAGCAAGAAGCCCGGAAAGCATGCCCCAGAAAAATCCATATCCGTTAAAACGCCACCAAATCCACTTTAATGCATTTGAAACTGCATAACCGCCAAATAATGCTCCTGTAATCCATAGAAAAATATCATTAATACTACTGATAAAGAATCCGACAGTGACACCAATTATAACTACTCCAAAACTGGCAAAGTAGCTTATTACTACATATCGTTTATTCGAAGCATTTGGATTGATAAATCGCTTATAAATATCATTCACAATGTATGCTGGTCCTGCATTCACATTAGCTGCAAACGTTGACATAAAAGCAGCAATTAAGCCTGCCAAAACAAGGCCTAACAAACCTGCCGGGATATAATTGCTTAATGTAAATGGCAGTATTTTTTCAAAATCAATCCCTCCCGAAGTCATGAGTTGACCGGCATCAAAATATACCAGACCTAAGATTGCCAATCCTGTAATCATCAAATATCGTGGAAAGTATAGTGCTAATGAAACCGACCCACTCATCAGTGCTGCTTCTTTCGGGGATCTTGCGGCAAGTACACGTTGCATGTCATAACCTGGAACCGGTCCGGCAATACTTACAAATATCCCCCTGAAAATTGCCATCATCATGAATGCGCCAAATATTCCATAACCGTCACTTTTTATCTTTTCATTTACTTGAGGAATTATATTGCTCCAGTCCAAATCAAGCTTCCAGCTAAAAATAAGGCTTTTCCATCCTTCAGGAATTACAGCAGAGAGCTGTTCTCCTGAAACCATGTTCATGGCAATAATTCCAATAGCGATGCATGAAATTGTCATAATTGTAAACTGAAGTACTTCTGTGACAACTACGCTATACATTCCTCCTTTAATTACATAAATTGTAGTTATACCCATTATAAGTAAGGCATACATGCGTTCGGAAGAGATTTGAATTCCAATAATATTTGTTGATAGATCCCAGGGAAGGAAGGTTGTAGAAAACTTCCCAATACCTTCAAAGGCATAAGCAATAAAACCAATTACGGCAACGATGGCAAAAGTTACAACGCTGATATGTGATAAGGTTGCACCCTGGCCAGATCCAAAACGCGTTTTTAGCCATTCGGCCCCCGTTAGTACATTTGAACGACGTAACCATACAGCAAGAAATATCATCAGGAATATCTGGTTCCAGACCGGCCATAGCCAGGGTATCCAGGCACTTTTTACACCATACACAAACATCCAGGCTACCATCATCATGGTACCTGAAATATCAAATTGTCCGGAAGCATTAGATAAGCCAAGCATGTACCATGGCAGCGTTTTTCCGCCCAGAAAATATGAGTCGAGATTCTTTTTTGCTTTTTTCGAAATCCAGAAGCCAATAATAATAGTTAAAACAAGATACCCTATAATTATGGTAAGATCAATGATATGCAGGCTCATAAATTATGGATTTAAATAATAAAGCAAATTACTAAAAGGCTTTCAAATAACGAATTT
>JAYEGO010000541.1:0-8564 GCA_034659155.1 Bacteroidota bacterium
CCATCAGGTATGGTGATTCTCATCTCCTCTGCAACACGGAAAAAATGATCTATAGCAGTTTTGCTTGTAAAAATTACAGCACTATGATCATTGATATTTACACGGGTTTGCCTGAAATTCTTGATTGAAATGCCTTCTATATGAATAAAAGGCCTGAAATCAATTTTCAAATTACTCTTTTCAGCAAGATCAAAATAGGGTGATTTTCCGTTAGAGGGCTCAGGCTGTGAGACCAGTATTCTTTTTATTTTCAAAGCGTTAAAATTTTATTAAAAGAATATGATTACACTCAATTTTTGAGAAAAAATACCTTAAAAAACAATAATGCAGGTAAAATTTCCAAGGCGCAAAGATACAAAATAGAATAAAACCATGAAATTCTTTTTGAAATAAATAATTGAATAAGTCTGATAATCCTCAGGATATACATTATTAACAAAATGCCAAGCCCGGCAAATACAAATATTTTATTAAAAAACGGATCGATATAGGCTAAGCCAATGGTTATTGGAATAAGGAATAAGCCAATATTTTTGTTGTAAATTAATACGGAATGAAAATACTCATTGTACAGTGTGGAGTTTAAAGAAATGAAACCGATTAATTTACAAATCAAAAATTTTAAAACCAGCCAGACTAAAATAACTGCAATGACAAGAAGAAAAAACAGGAAACTTGTTGGCAATTCTAATTCATAATAATGAAGTATTTGAAATATAAAAACCCCGGTAATTAAGACAAAAATAAAATCTAAATACAATCCCGCTTGATAGTAAAGGCTATTACGATTTCTATATAAATTTTGACCTGCCTGATAACTAATACTTGAATTTATTATCGGCCGAATAAATTTGCCGAAAAACAACCTCATTCTTGCCAATAAAATAAACACAATAAGGAAAACTCCCAAAAGCCACGCCTGATTGTTATCTGAATTCCGTTCCTGAATCAAAATATCAGGCCTGTTCTTAAGTTTTATTGTTGCGGTTTTCCCTGATTCATTCTTATGGTTTTTTTTGTAGATAAAGAAATCAAGCTGTTTTGGTTTCTTGTAAATATCTTTAAATGAAAGGTCTTTAGGTGAAAAAATTTCTTGTGGAAAAGGAAACCTGGGCCAGAATATAACTTGATCTGCCTGAAATGGAATATAGTCATAAGTAAAAACCGGATTTTCTTCTGAAAATTTTAAGGTGGACCGGCTTTCTTTTTGAGGAATAATTTGGGTTGTCACCGGAGCACTTTGCTTCTCGTTTACCAGGGTATCAACATCCATAAGCCCGGTAATCGCGGTGCGTGTATTTGTATCAACAAAAGGAATGTTGGATGAATCTGTTACTTCTGTAAAAAACGAATCGGGTTTGCTTAAAATGGGAATAGTATCAGAATTTAAGGAATCTGAAAAAGTCAGAGTATCAGAAACAACCAGAGAATCTTGTTGAAAAACAAAACCATTTTCCCACAATGGCACTTTAATCCAGTCCATGACCAAATAATTTTGACAAAGATAAATAATCAAATCACAATACAGATTGTTGCGGAAGTTTAGAAATAGGGCTGAAGTGAGTTTTTTCCACCCATTAATTCATAAATGCCGGACAGTAATTGATTGGTAAGGCGGCTTGCGCCAAGCCTGAACAAAGATTTATTTAACCAGGACTTGCCAAGAATAGTTTTTACTATATGAAAATAGATCAAAGCATCTTCGTTTGAAGAAATTCCTCCAGCAGGCTTAATACCTGTTTTTTTTCCGGTTAACCGATAAAATTCAGATATTGCCAGCGTCATCACTAAAAAAGCATCTGGCGTGGCTGCCGGATTTATTTTTCCGGTAGATGTTTTAATAAAATCTGCTCCTGCATCCATAGCCAGAATGGAAGCTTTCCATATTAAATTATAATCTGACAAAACTCCTGTTTCCAAAATGACTTTTAATTTTGCATCTCCTATAGCAGCTTTTATTTGTTGAACCTCATCATGCACGGTAGCATAGTTTTTTTCGGCCATCTGACCAAGATTCAGAACAATGTCAATTTCGGTGGCTCCTGCCTTTACCGCAAGCCTTGACTCTTCAAGCTTTATTTCAAGAAAGGTCTGGGAGGCAGGAAAACCCGCAGCAACGGAAACAATTTCCACCCCTTTTTCTTTAAGATTTTCGTGTATTACCCGAACAAGAGAAGGAAACACACAAATTCCAGCTACGTTGGGAATATCATTAAAGCTATTTTTAAAGTTGTTTACTTTTGAACAAAAATCTTTTACCCTGCTTTCAGAATCTGTGGAATTTAATGTAGTGAGGTCTATAATCCCCATCAGAAGCTTTAAATTAGAAACATTCATTTCTTTAGGGCTATCCAGCAATAAAGCATTGGCCTGTTCCCTTACTTTTACCGAATCAAAGTTTTTGTTGAATTTATCAAAAAGATCCTGCATATTTATTCTTTATTTTTTGTGTCAATTAAGATAGTTACCGGTCCGTCATTTACCAAAGATACTTGCATATATGCACCGAACACTCCTCTTTTAACCTCTTTTCTTATTAATTTTTCCAGGACTTCTATAAACTCTTCATAAAGTGGAATTGCGCTTTCGGGCCTTGCTGCTTTAATGAATGAGGGACGATTTCCTTTTTTTGTTTTTGCATGAAGGGTGAATTGACTGATTACCATAATATCACCAGCTACCTCGTTTATCGATAGATTCATTGCTCCATTCACATCAGGAAATATTCTAAGCAGTGAGATCTTTTTACATAGCCAGTCAACATCTTCGGTAGTGTCATTTTCCTCAATACCCAACAAAATCAACAGTCCGGAATCAATTTCCGACCAGGTTTTGTTTTCAATACTAAGGGTAGCTTTTTGAACTCTTTGTATTACAACTCTCACAATAAACTAATCAGCGTTATTAGTTTTTAAAGGTACAAAATCATATTGTTTCTATTGAACTACAGCTTCATTTATCAACTAACTATCAGCCGCCATCAAAAATAAAGGCTTCATTTCGAAACGGTGATAATGAGGGCGTAAACGCTTAATATTGTAGTATTTTTCCAGGTTCACCACCTTTTTTGTGCTGGTTACCACATCCAGAGGAACATCATCATAACGACCATTTTTCAAAACCACTAATCTGCCATGAAAGCCACCAAGAATTAAATCAAGAGCAAGATTTCCGTATGCCATGGGAACAATAGAGTCAATTGCATCAGGGTCTCCGCCCCGGACAAGGTATCCTAATTTTTGATTGATTACATTAATGGGATGGCCATTGTTAAAATTGGCAGAGTTGTTTTTTATTTCAGCAGAAACCAGGTCTCCAATACCACCAAGTTTTGCATGCCCGAACATGTCTTTTTCCGAATCCTGAAAAGTCATTTGTCCCCCCTTAAACATGGCTCCCTCAGAAATGAGCACTACTGAATATTTGCTGGGATTGTTATTTCTGTCTTCAACCAATAATTCAGTAAGACGATTGATGTCAAATTCATATTCGGGGATAACACATCTGTTTGCTGCTCCTGCCATAGTTGGTAACATTGCCGTAAAACCGGCATATCTGCCAAAAACCTCCATAACCAGAATTCTTTCATGAGAACCTGCTGAAGTCCGCAAGTTGTTTGTCATCATTATGGTTCGTGTAACACAGGTACTAAACCCTATACAATAGTCTGTTCCCGGAACATCGTTGTCCATGGTTTTAGGCATAGCAACAACCTTAACGCCTTCCTGGTAAAGACGAACAGCATAACTCAAAGTATCATCTCCTCCAATAGGGATCAGAAAATCTACCCCTAGCCATTCAAGATTCTTAATTATCTCGGGGGTAAGGTCATTAATGTCTTTGCTATAAACATCGCTTAAATGATCGGGCACCTTGTCTTTAGGCATATGACTTGGTCTTGTTCTGGAAGAATGAAGAAATGTTCCCCCGGATCGTCCTGCCCGATTGACAATATCATCGGTCAGATGCATGTAATTCAGGCTGTTATCAGCATCTTTATCTCGTATTAATTCTGTTATACCTGCCCAGCCACGCCTTAAGCCAATAACCCTGAATCCTTCACGATTTGCCCGAATAGTTATGGCACGTATAGCCGGGTTAAGCCCCGGCACATCTCCTCCGCCTGTAAGAATGGCAATTACGCCCCTGGTTTTTTTACTGTTTCCCATGAATAATAAATATTATAAAATTAGATTAAAATCAATTTTTTAACTGGGGTCAAATTTAGTGAAAAGTATACTGCCGGCAGAAAATACTTAAAATATAAAAAGTAATTATACAATTCAAGCAGTGTGTTCCTCTGATTTGGTGTTATTCTTCAATCCCCAAAAAAGCATAAAGCCCCCAAGCAATAGGCCAAGCACAGAAAGAGAGAAATATGCTAGCAGAATTATTTTAGACCAATGCAAATCTTTTTGGAGAGCCTGGCCGTTGTTTTGTATTAATTTTGATTCAAATTCAGTTTTATTGAATTCGTTCATTAAGCTTAATAAATTATCGCTTTTGTTTTTAAAAACAAAGCTTAAAGAATCAATGGAATGCTCGTTTTGAGCAATTGCCTTTTCCATAAATTTCAGGGAATCAAGAGTTTGTTGGTTTGCCAGGGATTGACTCATAAAACTGACAATTGTATCGTTTATTTCATTGGCATTAACTATTAAAATATTAATCTGCTCTGCAATCTGATTGACTTCACTATTGAGCTCATCAATTTTTTGCCTGCTGCGGTTTATTGTTTCTTGCACATTGGAAATTTCTACCTTTGCCTGCAGGTGTTTTTTTTCAGTTTTGAGAACATGTGTCAAGTTTTTTTCAATACGAAGAGATAAAAAACTCAGGCTAAATAAAATGAAAATCAAGCCAGAAAGAACAAAAAGACCCTGATTCTTAACTTTGTTATGCATGTTGCTAGATCTTTATTATAAATCGTTTACAATATAGTAAATAGGGTTAAGTACAGATTCCCCAAAGCGAATAGATCTTTCAGCAGACCAGCCAGTAATCGGATTTGGAAGAAGGTTGTTGTCCTTAAAGGGCATTTCAATGGTAAGAGAAAGACAATTAAACCTGCTGCCGATTTGTTTGGAACAAATTTGAAGATTAGCTTTCCCGGGTTCGTCTTTTTTATAACTATGTTCCGTTTGAAAATCCGGACTGATCTCTACCCATCTGGAAAGAAAAGCATCTTGCAAAGACCTCAAGCGATCATCAAATTCAGGAATGCCCTCAATAGATGCTGTAAAGTTATAGGGTAAATCTTCATCCCCATGTATGTCAAGGTTAAGATCCACGCCTGTTTCATCCATTTTGTTACGAACGAAAAAAACTTCAGGGCTTTTCTTTTTGTCGGGATCTTTCCACTCCCTGTTAAGATTTACACCAAGGGCATTAACTCTCAGGTTTCCTAAAATACTTCCATCTATATTCATATTTGGAACAATATAAAAAACAGCTTTTTCCAACAATTTTTTGGAAACAGGATCATCTTCATCAAGCAAACGATTAATAAAACCTTCTATAAACCACGAAGCCATAGTTTCACCAGGATGTTGTCTGGCAATGGTCCAAATCTTTTTCTTGCCTTTTCCTGGTTCACCGATAGTTAACATATCAATACTTCTGCCCTGTGTTGTTTTTCCAATTGACTCAAGAACACACAGAGGCGATATTTGAGCGGCATGGATCAGGTCCATGTGCTGTTCGTAGGAATGCGGTACGAAATAGGAATAAAATACTGAATTGTATTCCGGAGTATGCTCAATTCTCAGTACCTTACCATCATAGAAAGAAGGAACCCTAAACCAATGCAAACGGTCGTAAGAAGCAAATGCATTATAGTTTTTCCAGCCTTCCGGAACAAAGGAACCCGAGGCATTGTCGATATTCATCTTACAAGGATACCCTGCAGCCCCCTGCAACCGGAAATAAAACCATTGAGAAAAGTCTGAATTTGTATCTTTTCTGATTTCCAGGTGGATGTCATTTGAAGATTCCGCAGAAATTACCAGGATATTACCCCCATCGAAATTTGATGTAATGTTCATTATTTTATTCAATTTAATATTTCATTATCCTAAATTTGGGTATGTCTAAATCGGGATAATTGCATTTCCGCTAATCTTGTTGACAAAAACATACCTTGCCGTATTCTTTGTAAATGTATAAAATTTACAAAGAGAGGCAATCAGCGATTAGAAATTCCACTTTAGTCTTAAAAAAGCAAAACTAGTCTTTTGGATAGAGTCTGAATCAAACTTTCCCCTGAAATGCTGAAGAACGAAATATAAAGATAGATTTTCTTTTAGAGAATATTCCATTGAGGGGCCCATAAAAAAACCCTTTTCTGAGGGGTAATATATGGCGGCAAATGAACCCATGAATAAAGGAGTAAAAGGATAGCTAACCTGAGCCATGAGGTTTATGTCAGTAAAAGCTATGTTTTTGACAGATAAAGTGGTAAAATAGAATTCTCCAAAACTGTTGTAATCATAATCAATATTTGAGTAAAGAAACTCAAGGCCAAAAAACAATGAGTTTTTAAAAGTATAATCGCTGGAAACAGAGATCATAAATTCTTCTTTATGTGTATTTTCTAGGGAATGAAACCAGCTGAATTCTCCCCTGAATGCCGCCCCCTTAATATTTCCAGACCAGCCAGTTCCAAACACAAGGTCTTCACCACTCAATACCCCCCCAAGGACCTGAATGTCGTAACCAGACACTCCAAACAGATATTTTCCCGCACCTGTAATTTTACTTGAACTGTCTATTTTTACTGCCAGCTCCAGGGAAGAAGAACTTCCTGCATAATACTGAATTCTTAATGCATCGCCACCAGGCCTTTCAGCATAATCAAAATCAAAATAGGAGTAAGCATTAAATATATCATTTGGGTTCCATACAAGGTTTTGGGCCCAGTTTATTCTTTGTCTTCCAAGCCGTATTTGAAACTGGCCAATAGAATAATCGAGATATAGTCGATCAATAGTAGTGTGTAAAAGAAAAGAAGGTTCATTAGCAATAAGCCAGGACAGATCGAAATAGCCAGCGTCTGAACTAACAAAATCTGAATAGCCGGGAATGGTTTTAACAAAGTCGCCATAAATAAGTCGATTTCTTAACTCCATATTGAAAACCAACTTGTCTGTTGCATAGAATTTAAAATTAAGGCGATTGTGAAACAAATTTTCCGAAAACCAAACACCATCAATTTCTTCAAACATTACAGACTGCATGTTACTTACATAACCGTTCATTGTAAACTTTTGTGCCTGGCCATTGCCAGCTGTTCCAAGCCATAGAATAAGCAGAAATAGTATAGTTATAATATAGGATCTCATGAACTTATCTGATTAAAATGAATAATTTTTATAGACAAAAAGCCAATAGAGATTAATCCTTATTTAGTGACATCAGAATCCACTTTTCCGTCAACCAGGGTAATAACTCTACGTGCTTTTTTCACTACCCTTGCATCATGGGTTGAAAAAATAAATGTTATGTTTTCTGTTTTATTTAATGCCTCCATTAGGTCCAGCAAGGTTTCTGTAGACTTTGAATCCAGATTTGCTGTTGGTTCATCGGCAAGAATAAATTTTGGTTTTGATGCCAGCGCTCTTGCAACGGCAACTCTTTGTTGTTGTCCCCCGGATAATTTATTGGGTCTGCTTTTTACACGATCGCCAATACCAACAGCTTCCAGTAGCTCTTCTGTTCTGCTTTTTCTTTCATTCTTTGAGCGGCCTTGCAGATGCATAATAAATTCAGTGTTTTCACCTGCAGTTAAAACAGGAATCAGGTTATATGATTGAAATACAAAGCCAATATTGTGAAGCCGAAAATTTGTAAGCTTTCTGCCACTTAATTCCCAGATATTTTGACTACCAATTACAACCTCTCCTGATGTTGGATGATCTAATCCACCCAACATATTCAATAAAGTTGTTTTCCCCGATCCCGAAGGTCCTACAATTGCGGCAAACTCGCCCTTTTCGAATTCCAGGTCTATGTTATTTACAGCAACAACTTCAAGGCCGGAACCATCATAGATCTTGGTCAGATTTTTAATGTTTATTATGCTCATTTTAATATAATTTATGGTTTCAAATTTGTAGATAGCGTTATAGTTAAAATACAATTATTCAATCCGCAATGCTTCTGCCGGGTCGTATTTCAAGGCCTTGTAGGCAGGGTAAATAGCAGCAATTATTCCTGTCATAATTACCATAATGGCAATGACAATATATTGTTCTGCTTCAATGCTGGTATAAACAAGAGTATCATATCCTAGCTGGGAATATCCCTCTGCCCACATAGAAAGATCTATAGCATTTGTTTCAAAATATTTTGCAATTAATGCTCCCAACAGAATTCCAATCATCCCTCCGGTTAGGGATAAAAGTATAGTTTCAAGCATAACCATTCCGAAAATCTTAAGCCGTGACATTCCTATTGCCAGCAGCATGCCAATTTCCTTTCGCCTTTCCAGTACAACCATAAGCATGGTGTTTATTATTCCGAACAATAATGCGAATAGAATAATAATTATAAAAATATAATTATAC
>JAYEGO010000542.1:0-2043 GCA_034659155.1 Bacteroidota bacterium
AAGTCCGCTTTCATGTCCTCCCATAACAATTATTCCTGTTTCAATAATTTCAGGATCCCGGAGAAGCCTGGATATTTCTATAGCAATTTCAGGAGTTCCAAAGGCCCATTCTTTACCACTTGTCGGGAACCTGTCCAAAGCCCATTCCCACATTCCCTTGTGATGAATATGAATAATTCCAGTGATCCGGGGGGCACTTGCATAAATTGCCCCATGTGTCAATGACTCAGAAGAAGCTTTAACCGGACCTGTACAGTTTACAAGATTCTTATTAAGATTAAAACTTTGAACAAAGGCATAATGTTCAGTCCCTGTTTCTTTTATGGCTCCGGTTGCGGAACCGGAAATATAAAAACTGTTGGTATTGTTTAATGAAACCGAAATATTTCCAAATCCAATGCCATTTTCATATACACCAATCAGGTTCAGATCATATAAATTATTACGCCACGGATTCAATTTTTTAAATATATGCCCGGGAATTACCGGTGGAGTTTGTTGCCACTTACAATCAAATTTTATATATCCATTTTCCTGCATACTGATTATTTCATTTCCGGAAATAATGAAAGAATTTCGTTTTTTGTAGCTCCACAGATCCCTTTTTCAGTGATCAGGCCTGTAATTAACCGCGCGGGCGTAATGTCGAAACCATAGTTTACAGCATTGCTGTATTCGGGGCTCAAACGAACAGATTCAATTTCCCCGGCAGTATTCAGGCCCTCTATAGAAAGAACTTCCCCTGCATCTCGTTCCTCTACCGGTATATGGCCTACTCCCACCTGTAATTTCCAGTCTATGCTTGAAGAAGGCAGGGCTACATAAAATGGAATTTGATTATCATAGGCAGCAAGTGCTTTCAGGTAGGTCCCTATTTTATTGGCAGTATCCCCATTCAAGGCAGTCCGGTCGCTACCTGTTATGAGCAGATCAATCATTCCCTGCTGCATGAGATGTCCCCCTGTATTGTCTGTAATGATTGTATGAGGTACAGCATGCTGACCTAATTCCCAGGCGGTAAGACGAGATCCCTGGTTGCGGGGCCTGGTTTCATCTACCCAAACATGAACTGGAATGCCCCTGTCATGTGCCAGGTATATGGGCGATGTAGCCGTGCCATGGTCAACAGTTGCCAACCATCCGGCATTGCAATGCGTCATAATCTGAACAGGCTTTCCTCCGTTTTCTGAATATATTTTTTCGATAATTTCTATACCATGTTTTCCTATTTCTTTGCAAGCACTTATTTCATTATTAAGAAATGAACTGGCAGCAGAAAAGGATCTGGCAACTATTTGTTCGGATTGTTGTAAGTTTTTTATAGCATCCAGCATATAATCTATTGCCATGCCCAGGTTTATGGCTGTTGGCCTGCTTGCCTTAAATTGGTTAGCATATTCCGTTAATTTACCCTGGATATGAGTGGATTTTTTTTCCTTCAGGGCAGCGAGGTAGATACCAAAAGCTGCAGTAACTCCAATGAGAGGTGCCCCGCGAACCTGCATATCACTGATAGCCTGAATGACATCTTCCGGGCTTTTCAGGGTACATGTCTTTAGTTCAAATGGTAAATACCGCTGATCGATGATTTGAATACTGTTTTGATCATCTTTGTTTATCCAAATGGACTGATATGATTTTCCGTTTACTATCATTTTTTTCTTCCCTAGAAAATCTCTAAAAAATCTATCCAGAATATTCCCGGGGTTTATTAACTTTATGAGACAATCAAAATTAAGAATAATTCTTAATGGATACGAGCAAACCTGTAATTCAGAATATAATATTTGACCTCGGGGGAGTTATGCTGGACCTGGATGTATACAGAACTTATCGGGCCTTTGAGGCGATAGGGTTCAACCAGGAAGAATTAATCAACAATAAAGAACACAGGAAAATTTTCTGGCAATTTGAGATTGGAAAATTAAGTCCGGAAGAATTTTGTGAAAATATTGAGCTAGCGCTGGGAAGAAAAGTTCCTTCGAAAACAATAGAAAATGCCTGGAATGCAATGATCCTTGGTTTCAAGCCTGAAAAAATAAA
>JAYEGO010000543.1:0-8556 GCA_034659155.1 Bacteroidota bacterium
CGAAAAGCTCTTCCTTCATGCTTTAGATGAACAGCAATATCAATATCTACGCTTGAATCATTCTGAGTTTTTGTTTCATCATATTCATTTTTCACATAGCATCCGCTGAATTCTTTATAAGAAACAGCATTAACCTTTTCTTTTACAAAACCGGGATCAAGGTCCTCAATTCTAAAAAAACGACCTTTTCTGTCAACTAAAGGTTGATTATTAAAATTCTTATCAAGCACTGTAAGTGCTGAAATATTGGTTTTTTTGGAAACCCGGTAATCATCTGCTCCAAAAGTTGGTGCTATATGTACAATTCCGGTTCCATCTTCTGTTGTTACAAAATCACCGAGTATTACCCTAAAAGCATTTTCTCCGGGATTAACCCATTTAATAAGTTGCTCATAATTAATTCCCTCAAGTTCTTTTCCATCAATTTCTTCAATAATCCTGAAAGGAATTTTTTTATCTCCGGGTTTGTAGTCTTCAAAATTCAGAGATTTGTTTTCGGCTGGAAAAAATCCCTCTATTAGGTTTTTTGCAAGAATCACGGTAATAGGATTCCCATTATATGGGTTAAGGCTATGTATTTTAAGATAGCTTATTTTACTACCAACAGCCAGGGCTGTGTTTGAAGGTAAAGTCCAGGGAGTAGTGGTCCAGGCCAGGATAAATAAGTCAGTATTAATATCCCGGAAAAGAAATTCAGATTTCTTATCTTTTATTACTCTGAATTGGGCAATTATGGTTGTGTCCTTGACATTTTTATAGCATCCAGGCTGATTAAGTTCATGGGTGCTAAGCCCGGTTCCTGCTGCAGGTGAAAAAGGTTGAATTGTATAATCTTTATAAAGAAAGCCTTTTGAGTGTAATTCTTTCAGAAGCCACCATAAAGATTCAATATACCGGTTATCATAGGTAATATAGGGGTCATCCATATTTACCCAATATCCCATTTTATGAGTCAGGTCTTCCCATTGATCTGTATACTTCATCACATCTTTCCTGCAGGCGTTGTTATATTCTTTTACAGAAATTTTTTTCCGGGAATTCTCATTGCCAATATCTTCTTTGGTAATTCCCAGGCTTTTTTCTACGCTTAATTCTACGGGAAGCCCATGAGTATCCCAGCCTGCTTTTCTTTCCACCAAATAGCCCTCCATAGTTTTGAAGCGACAAAAGACATCTTTTATAGTCCTGGCCATAACATGATGTATTCCGGGAATACCATTAGCTGATGGAGGTCCTTCGTAAAACACAAAGTTTTCACTGTCCTGATTTCTATCCAGGCTTTTCTGAAAAGTATTTTTTTCTTTCCAGATTTCCAGCACCTCCTTATTGATGTCAGAAAGATTAAAATTATTATATTCCGGGAACTTCTTACTCATTGATATATACTCCTTAAGGACTTTTCAAAACAAGTTCACAAAGATAGATTAATTACCCAATTGTTGTTTTACAATACGTGCAATATATTTACCAATCACATCAAACTCCAAATTCACTATTGTACCTTTTTTGATTTGATGAAAATTTGTTATTTCATAGGTATATGGTATGATTGCTACCTGAAAGGACTTTTCTTTGGAGTTAACAACCGTCAGACTAATACCATTTACTGAAATTGAACCTTTTTCAACAGTAATGTAATCCTCCTGGGTGGGTTCAAACTCAAAAGTAAAATACCAGCTTCCATCTGCCTCCACAACTTCAGTGCATACTGCTGTTTGGTCCACATGGCCCTGAACAAGATGTCCATCCAGTAAGCTATCCATCCTCATAGATCTTTCCAGGTTCACCAAACTTCCAATTTCCAGTTGCCCCAGGTTTGATTTTTCAAGAGTCTCTTTAATGGCAGTAACTGTGTACTGTCCTTGAGTTTTTTTCACTACCGTTAAACAAACCCCGCTATGAGCAATACTCTGATCTATTTTTAATTCGTCTACAAAGGAACACTCCATTGTAATATGAAGATTTTCCTGGTCATGCTCAAGTTTTACTACTTTGGCTGCCTCTTCAACAATTCCTGAAAACATTTATTTGTGTTTTTATGTTAAACTGAATACTTAAAACAAACAGTTACTTATTTACAATATCTATTTTTTCAATACTATCGCCTTGTTGGATCGTATCCAATACTTCAAGACCTTCTACCACTTTGCCAAAGACAGTATGCACACGATCGAGGTGAGCAGTATTATTCCTGCTATGACATACAAAAAATTGAGAGCCACCAGTATCTTTACCAGCATGAGCCATGGAAAGCACTCCACGGTCATGATATTGGTTATCACCATCGAGTTCACATTTTATTGTATAACCAGGCCCTCCAGCTCCGGTTCCCTCAGGGCATCCTCCCTGGATAACAAAATCAGGAATAACCCTGTGCCAGGTAAGACCATTATAATAGCCTTTTTCAGAGAGCTTTATAAAGTTAGACACTGTTCCCGGAGCATCCTTTTCAAAGAACTCAACATTCATTGTGCCTCGATTTGTTGTAATAATTGCTTTTTTCATAGTTCTTAAATAGTTTACAATATGTTTTGGGCTGCAAAAATAGGTATTAATAATCATATTACTGAACTTGTTTTTATAAAAAAACTTTGTTCCTTTATTGGGAAATTTTCGTATTAATTTTAAAATATGGATGGAATAGATAAAGGTATAGTTACATTTATTAACAACCATCATGTATTAACCCTGGCAACTTGCTCTGAAAATGAACCCTGGTGCGCAAATTGTTTTTATGTTTATGTTGAAGACATGAACCTGTTTGTTTTTACATCTGATGATACCACTAAGCATATCCAGGATGTTTTGACACAGGATCTGGTTGCAGGATCTATTGTGCTTGAAACCACTGTTATTGGGAAGATCAGGGGAATTCAGTTTCAGGGAAAAATGTGGAAACCAGAAGGAGCCTTACTTAAAAAGGTTAAAACAGCCTATCTTAAGAGGTTTCCCATAGCCATGCTTTTGAAAACGAATCTTTGGGTCATTGATCCAATATTGTTGAAATATACTGACAATAGACTTGGGTTTGGGAAAAAACTAATTTGGACAAAGGGGAATGCCTAATGGGGTTTAACCAAAGCTTGCAAACATGATATTTATTACCGGAGGGACTGGTCTTGTAGGATCTCATCTATTGTTTTTCCTGGTTCAGAGTGGGAAGGAGGTATATGCCCTGAAAAGAAAAAACAGCTCATTAGAGGGTCTTCACGGCTTATTCAAACATTATTCAAACAAAGCAGAAGAGCTTCTAAAAAAAATACATTGGATTGAGGGAGATATATTAGAAATGGAAGAGATTGGAGAATATATGAATGATGTTACTGAGGTTTATCATTGTGCTGCCCTTGTAAGTTTTGACCACTCACGCCGACATGAGATGATGGAAACAAATGTAAGAGGAACAGCCTCCATTGTTGATTTGTGTTTGCAAAAAGGAGTTAATAAATTTTGTTTCGTAAGTTCTATCTCTGCCATTGGGCCCGTGGGGGAGAATGGTCTTGCAGACGAAGAATCATACTGGAAGAAAACAAAAACGGCTTCCTGGTATTCCTGGTCAAAATTTAATTCAGAATTAGAAGTCTGGAAAGGCATGGCCCAGGGATTGAATGTATGTATTGTGAATCCCTCTGTTATATTTGGCCTGGGATCCTGGTCAAAGGGAAGCGGCAGCTTGTTTTCTATGATTGATGAGGGTCAAAGTTTTTATACTGAAGGTATTACAGGTTATGTAGATGTTCGGGATGTAGTTAAGGCAATGATTTTATTAATGGATAAAGAAATTTTCGGAGAGCGATTTATCCTGAATTCAGAAAACCTCGGCTATAAAGAAATTTTTATGATGATTGCATCTGGACTGGGGAAAAAACCTCCAGGAATTAGAGCTGGAAGGTATTTAACATCCCTGGTTTGGAGAATACAGAGCTTACTATCAGCTTTTTCAGGTCATTCCCCAGTATTTACAAGGGAATTGGCACGAGCCAGCCAAAACAAAAAAGCATATTCTAATGAAAAGCTTATAAAAACACTGGGACTGAAATTTATACCTGTAGCTGAATCTATTCAGGAGATTTGTAAGGCATATAAGGAGAATAATGAACCCCTAAAACGCTAACTGTCAATTAAAAACCAAAATTTATTCCCGTTGAAAATGTACTCGTTTTTCCATGCCACATCGGATGAGTGTATTTAGTTAAATCATTTCCGCTAATATTACTATTCTGAAATTCAAGGATCAAAAAAGCATCATTGATAATTTCATATCTGGCTAAAAATGAAAAGCTCTTATTCTCCCATTCAACAGTTTCTATGAAAGGAAGCCCAAGACGATCTCCTCCCACATCATCATAATCTGGCCCCTTTTGTGCAAATAAAAGGGATGCATGTAAATACAAGCCTCTTAAAGGTTTTGCAGCAATCGAAATATATAATTCCTGACTGTTGTCTTCCAAATAATGACCCAGATTGAATTTGTTTGATTCAAACTCCAGAGTTGGCATATAATGTTGAAAAGTCAAAGGGTTTGATCGGGTATACTCAATGGTTAACGAAATATTTTGCAAGGGAAAATTTGAAAGTCTTCCACCTATTTTCCAACTATAGAAATTTGATTCTTCCGGATTAAAAATTCGTGATGTTGCCAATTCATCTATGAACAGAGAAGAGTATAAATGTAAGTTTTTAATATTCCTCGAGCTGACATCAAAAAATAATTGGGAATTTTGGTTGTCAATACCGTGATTTGTAGAATGATCAATAGATTTGAAGAAGACCAGGGGTATCAGGTATCCGGGGTAAACCCCCAGGTCTGTATACACAATAGAGTTCCCAAATGAAAGATTTAGTTTTTCTACAGGAGTGAAAGTAAATAGATTGGTAGCAATGTACCTGGGATGGTATACTTCGCGGTATTCCATTCCGTAACTACTATTGGTCCAGTAACTCCGTGTACTATCCACAACTTCTGAAACCAACCAGGCGTGAGTGTAACTAAATTCAAACCATTTTACCGGTTTCATACGCAGGTAAATTTGTGGAACGGAGGGCGTTCTACCTGAAAAAATATTTGATCCATTATAATTATTCCCCCAGGTAAAATGATCCTTTATTAAACCTGCAGACCCCCAATCCCAGCTATAGCTTATTCCACCACGCATTTCGCTGTAATCACCATTCCCTTTATAATTGGCTCCCATTCTCTGAGTTATGTATTCTGGCCTGGATAGGAATTGTTCATCATGATTATCCCGTAAGCTTGCATAAAAACCCCAGTGTTTACCAATATATGCAAAAGCTTCAGCACCATTCCACCAGTGAGTGGCAGATCCATTATTATTGGTAAAATATTGAATTCCAAGAATCGGATTAATAGAAAATGTAAAGAGACTGTCTTTGTAATATAAAATATCAAAACGCTTGCTGAAGTCCTTATCAGGCTTAAGTTCTTTATTGAAGTCTTTTAGAAAAAACTTCAGATCTCTAATTTGTCTTTCGTTCAATTGCTCTTTTTGTTTTTCAAGATCATATAATTTTGAGGAAATAAATGAACGGCTATAAGGTTTAATGGCAGTATTCAAATCAATTAGTTGAGAATTAGCCATTTCATCAAGAAAGTCATATAAGCTTGAATTTGAAATATGATAGAATACCTCTTGTCCTTTCAAAGCAGTAATATTGACCAGGAGAAATATAGCAATAAATATTCCTAAAAAAAGGGAGTTATTAAGTTTCTGAAGCGAGATCATAATGACTGATTGTCTTTAATTATTGTATTTTCTAAGACCAAAAATAACCAGCAAGTAGTTAAAGATACAAAATCAAAGAACATCGTGTATTTCCGGTTTAATTTTTACTGGCTTCTTGCATTTTTAAATATGATGTTGTAAAAAGCTCTCCAGAAATATTTCCAATCGGTTTTAAAGGGATGTTTTTCGTAGGCTTCAAGATATCTCATTTCTGAGGATTGTATTTCTTCCAGTGTTTTTGGGAGATCAGTGTAGTATGGAGGTACCAGCCCGGGTTTCCACAGGATTCTTTTTTCCTGTAATTCTTTTGAATACAGGTTGAAATAATGCTTGCTTAAAGGTCGAACACCAACTATTTTGAGATCACCCTTTATTAGATTCCCAAGCATGGGGAGTTCATCAATCCAGAATCTCCGCATGATCTTTCCCTGTGTTGATACCCGGAAATCATTTTCAAATTTCCCTCCTTCTTTCAAATTATGATGCTTGTAAATATAATCTTGCAGATATTCGGCGTAGGGATGCATTGTTCTCATCTTATAAACCTTAATTGACTTCCCTTCTTTTCCAATTCTTTTAAGTCTTACCAGAGGACCATAAGAAGGATCGGGGTCATAACTAGGATTCTGGATTTTCTTTACCGTGATATAACAAAGATTATTTATGTATTCTTCATTTTGAACTTGAAAACCACAAGAAATGAGACGACCAAGTGTTTCAGCCCTGGTAATAACCCGGTTTTGGCCCCTGGTTAAAAAAAAGTAAATACCACTTGTGAACTTGAATTTTGGAAATACCCTTTTTATTGGGAAATCAATCAGGTAGTAATAGAAATAGTTTAGAAGAAAAGGGTACTTTTTAAAGAGTCTTTGCTTTCTGAGGTCTTTTGTTTCAACACAGCAACTTAAGGTCCCATTCATTGGAAGGTTTTCATTGACTGCCTCAAAGAACTTACTTAAATATCTAATATCATTTACTCTTTTAAGATTAATGATTGATTTATGGTGATCTTCAGTATGAGTTTGGATGTTAATTGGGTTTGTTGTGGAAAGTAAAAGAATCTCATTAGAAGGAAAGATATTGGTGTTTTGAAAAAATGTAAAAGCCTGTTTCCCGCATTCATCAATAATAATGCCTTGGAGCTTATCTGACAACAATAATTTTCTCCCTGAAATTAATTCAGTATTATACCCATTACCATTGTTTTTTTGAGCCTGAAGTGCCAAATACTCCTGGTCGGTCGGATTCTCATTGATTCTGGCTACACGTATAAAATGGTATGTAAGTCCCCAGAATAGTTCGAAACCAGTTGCGATTGCTATGGTTCCAAAAACAATAGCCCTGGAATAATATGTAGATCTGAAAAAGTACATAAGCAGGCTTATGGTTCCAAGAATTACAAAATTGCTGATCAAGATGGGACTGAAAGCATGTTTGAATTGATCATAATCTCTGAAAAAATATTTTTTGAAAAACCAGGAAGTTATCAGCCAGATGGTAAGAAAAATAAGAAAGGAATACAGATATTTTGGGAAGTAAGTATTAAGAGAACCGGCTTTTATTAAGATTACCAGCACAAAGGAAAGAAGGACCAGGATAAGGTCAATAAAGATATAAACCAGTCGTCTCTTTAAAAATATCTTCATGAAAAGGGCCGGGATTAAGGTACAAAGTTACCAATCTGAATAGATAAACACATTCTTTTCAAACTCTTTTTTGAATAATGAACAAAATAAATGGTTGCATGAATGAATGGTATATGTTAGTAATTTTTGAATGCTTTTTTTCTGTTCTTGCCTGTCAAACAAGCAGTAGTGCTTAAACTCGGAGGTGCCTGCCAGGGCTTTATTTAACTAGCCCCGATAGTGTTTGGAACTACAAAACAGTGCAAAAACCACAACCCCGAACTAGGTTGAATTTATCCGGGGCCTTGGTTTCATATCTACCGCAATTTCAGTATAACTATTCTTTAGATCATTAAAACGAACCAGAGCTTCGTTTTACACCAATCTATTTTAAAATAATTTTTAAACTCTGAATAGCTTTACCTCCACTAATCTTTAATAAATAAATACCTTTGGGCTGATCACTAATATCTATTTCTTTGATGACAGCATCTTTAAAATTTGTAATAACTTCTTCCTGATAGATCATTTTCCCGTTCATACTGATGATTTCCAACTGCACCGCTTTATTCTTTTTTCCGTTTATAACTATATGCAGATGTCCATGAGTTGGATTGGGATAAATAGAGCTTATCATAGCCAATTCCAGTTCATTAACAGCAAGGCTTCCAATAAAAATATCTCCCGTATTAATTGGTCCGCAACTATTAGCATCAGAAATATCTACATTGTATGTTCCGGATTGGAGACCTGTAAATTCACCAGTCTGGTTTTGTGTCGAACCGGGATTTAATATATAGGATAAAGGCTCTGTTCCTCCAGATGCAAATATGGTAATAATACCATCATTTGTGTTGCCAGCTGACTCATCTGTGAATTTTATTGAATCAATGGTGATGGCTTCGGGTTCAATAATAACCAGGGTTTCTGTGATTACAGGACCACAATTATTGGCATCATTAACCTCGATCATATAGTTACCAGAGGCCAGTCCTGAAAAAACACCTGTTTCGTTGACCATGTCGCCCGGAGTTATTTTATAAATTAGTGGTTCAATACCACCATTAGCAACGACATTGATTTCTCCATCCTGTTGATCAAAACAGGTGATATCAACAACAGCTGAGCTGGTAATTATTATTTCAGAGGGTTGCAGGATCTCAATACTGCTCATTACCTGGCATTGA
>JAYEGO010000544.1:0-2036 GCA_034659155.1 Bacteroidota bacterium
TATAACCTGTGCACTTACAACCCCGCTTATATTTACCTTCTTATGCACAAACATGAAATATAGGTAAATAATGACCCTGGGTCATCCAAATTATATCAATCTGAAATCGTATAAGTCTGATTATACGCTACTTAATAAATTGCGATGTTTTTTGTGTCGAAGTCAGGAGAAAACATGATGTGTATCGTCCTGATTTTAGTTTACAAATTCTGTAAACCTATTTCGGGACGAGATAGAGTTTAAGTGGGTGTTCCATCATTCCATCATTCCATTCTTCCATCATTCCATCATTCCATTCTTCCATCATTCCATTCTTTGTGCATTAGTGGCTATCTTCTCTTTTTCTTTCTGACTCTTTGTCAGTATTTAATGAATGGCATATACTTTGTCATCCACAGGTACAAATGAAGTTTTTTATAACCTAAGTTAAATATTAAGATGCAAAAAGGAAAAATAAACATTACAGCAGAGAATATATTCCCGATAATTAAGAAATTCTTGTATTCCGATCATGAGATTTTCCTCAGGGAAATGATCTCAAATGCTGTTGATGCCACTCAGAAATTAAAAACCTTTCAGTCGGCAGGTGATTTCAAAGGTGAAATTAAAGACCCAACAATAAGGATTAAGCTGGACAAGAAGAAAAAGACCCTTACATTTTCAGATCATGGTATTGGCATGACAGGGGATGAAATTAAGAAGTATATCAATCAAATTGCTTTTTCAAGTGCGGAAGAGTTTTTGGAGAAATACAAGGATAAAGCAAATGCGATTATTGGCCACTTCGGACTTGGATTTTATTCTGCTTTTATGGTATCAAAAAAAGTGGAGATTCATACACAATCCTATAAACCCAATACTAAAGCAGTATTATGGAGCTGTGATGGAAGCCCGGAATTTGAATTGACAGAAAAACCAAAAAAGGATATCGGGACAGATGTAATTCTATATATCGATACCGAATCAAAAGATTTCCTTGAAGATAATAAGATCAATGACTTGCTACGAAAGTATAGCAGGTATCTGCCGATTCCAATTGCCTTTGGGAAAGAAAAAGACTGGAAAGACGGGAAAGAGGTTGTTACCAAAAAAGACAATATTATTAATATCACCAAACCTGCATGGACAAAAAAGCCTTCTGATTTAAAAGATGAGGATTATAAAGAATTTTATCGTGATTTATATCCTATGCAGGAAGAGCCCTTGTTTTATATTCACCTGAATGTAGATTATCCATTTAATTTGACCGGGATTCTTTATTTCCCAAGGCTTAAGAACCAGGTTGAGGTGCAGAAGAATAAGATTCAGCTATATAGCAATCAGGTTTACGTTACGGATTCAGTTGAAGGTATAGTTCCTGAGTTTCTAACTTTATTGCATGGAGTTCTTGATTCACCCGATATTCCCTTAAATGTGTCAAGAAGCTATCTGCAGAGTGATGGAAATGTAAAGAAAATATCAAGTCATATCAACAAAAAAGTTGCCGATCGCTTAAATGATATTTTTAAGAAAGACAGACAGGAGTTTGAGAAAAAATGGGATGATTTGAAATTGTTTATTGTATATGGAATGATTTCTGATGAGAAGTTTTATGAAAGAGCTTCAAAATTTGCCTTCTTAAAAAATACAGATGGTCAGTATTTTACATTTGATGAATATCAAAAATTAATAAAGGACAATCAAACAGATAAGAATAAGTCTTTAATTTACCTATACGCCAATAATAAAGATGAGCAACACACTTATATTGAGGCAGCAAAATCAAAAGGATATGATGTATTGATGATGGATGGACATCTGGATACACATTTAATAAGTAATCTTGAGCAGAAATTTACTGATTCACGTTTTGTCAGGGTTGATGCCGATATAATTGACAAGTTGATTCAAAAAGACGATGCCAAAGAAACAGCACTTACCGGTGAGCAACAAAATATTCTTGGTGGTTTGTTTAAGGGAGCATTAGTAAATAAGGAGGGCTTTGAGGTAGTCTTTGAAAATTTGAGTGAGTCAGAAAGTCCTTTGCTAATCACTCA
>JAYEGO010000545.1:0-2036 GCA_034659155.1 Bacteroidota bacterium
CCTGCACTGCAAAAATAAACTGTAAATAGATTTGTGTATAGGTATTTGCCATTAGCTTTTAATATGTCGTCCCTAAAGGGACTTGGTTTTCGTTCTTGGTAAATCATCTACAAATATTTCGTCCCCAGAGGGACTTATGTTTTGTTATTAATAAAGCTGCTACAAATATTTCGTCCCCAGAGGGACATAAATCTACAATGAAGTTAATTGTTTCTTTTGCAATATTATCTTTTATTTAGTTCAAAATCGAATACATAATATCCTGAATAGCGTTCGTAATTTTTGTATAGATTCCTCATCAATGGATTCAGGAACTATAAACGTTTTTCTAATTTGTGCTGTATTGCTAAAACCCAAATAAACTTCAGATTTTTATACTATCTTATTGTACATCTGTCCCGTAGGGACAATATGTTTATAGGATATAATTGATCAATATTAAATAAGTCCCATAGGGACGAAATATTTATTTTACATCTATTAAAGCTCAATTTCTGCTTTTACTTGTAGATTCCGGCAACGATTTCAATAAAAGAATCTTTCTTAAAATAACGAAGAGCAAGTTCAGATAATTGTTCCGACTTTATATTTTGCATTTCCTTCAAGCCCCTTTCAAAATAATCTTCCTCAAGTCCATTATCAATTAATACCCTGTAACTGTCAGCAATGGCAAGCGGCCCATCAAACATCCTCAGCCAATTGCCCAGCATATAATTCCGAACCAGAGATAGTTCAACCTTACTTACTGGCTCCTGGGTGAGACGGTCAATCTCCTTATGAACCTCCTTAATGGCTTTCTTACAAACATCTGTGCCAACTTCCGAAGAAATAGATATATAGCCCTCCTTTTCCATGGAGATGAGTTGTGCTGAAATGCCATAGGTGTAGCCTTTATCCTCCCTGATACTTTTCATCAGACGGGAGCCAAAATATCCACCCAGAACAGTAATCAGGATTCTCAGTCCAAAATAATCATTGTGTGTCCTGCTAATGGTCGTTTTTCCAATTTTGATGGCAGATTGTACAGCATCTTTTTTTTCTACAATCAGTCTTTTTCTATGACTTGCATTTTTCTTGTAAACAGGTGGAAGATTGAGGCTTTTTTCTTTGCTTCCAGAATATATTCCGGCATTATCCCCGGTCCGGTCATTTGCCCCAAAAAATCTGTTAAGTGTTTCCTTTAGGCTGAAACTCCATTTCCCGGATACTAAAATGCTTGTGTCTACACCCTGATAGAAATTCAGGAAATGATTCACAATCTTCCGCCTGTTCAGCTTATCAAAATCTTCCAGCTTGATGGGTCTGCCATACGGATGGAATGATCCAAACAAGGCACTTAAGAAACCCTCCCTGGCAAGGAATGAAACTTTTGATCTGTTTACCAGGAATGATTGCTTGCTTCTTTGAAGAAAAATATCAATTTCCTTTTCAGGGAAAATACTGTTCTTCAATATATCCTCCACAAGAATGAGTGATTCCAAAACATATTTCGAAAGCGTGAACAGTACCAGTCCTGCCCTGTCTGCCTCTGAATACAAATGAATATATGATCCATAATAATCAAATTTGCCCGCCAGCAGTACAGAAGAATGATTTGGAGTACCCTCATTGAGCATGGCATTGGTGGCTGATGCAGTTAAATTGGACTTTTCATACCATTTGCCTGCCTTAAAGATAAATTCAATTCTGATTATATCCTGGGTTCCTGATTTAATGGCGCATACAGGTACACCATTGTCAAGTTTGAATTTTTCAGCTTTTGGGAGACTGAACTTTTCAATATTCCTGAATGAAGGTTCTTTTTTTCGGTTTGGCTGCAGCATATTTTGAAGCTTCTAATTCTGATTCTTTGAAAGGTAAAATAGTGTAGAACGGTTTTGATCATCAAATAATTCCTGTGCAATAGTTTGCATTTGTCCGGAAGTTACTTTTCGGTACTTCTCAATTTCCAGGTTGGCAAGCTGCGCATTTCCAAGTAACTCATAATATCCCAGGTTCATAGCTTTATTCAATACAGAGATCTCTGAAAAAACAAG
>JAYEGO010000546.1:0-2033 GCA_034659155.1 Bacteroidota bacterium
GCAGCTTTCATAGATGTTTTTGGATTTAATAGGCTAGCCCTGATTTTTTCTGCATATTCATTTTCTTTTTCATTGTATATAACCCCACCTACTTCTCTTAAATTAGCATCCAGGATCTTCGATAAGGCAACATTTGGAAGAACACTATGAACTCCACCCATAATTTCATATTCCATTTCGGTTCCCGTTCCCATGGCTGCACCCTCTGCTGCTTTTACAACTCGCTGGAAGATATTCATTAATTCACTGGCATCGGAATACCGAACATAATAGTACACTTCTGCTTTAGGGGGAACAACATTAGGTGCAATTCCACCTCCCCCCGTAATAACGTAATGAATTCTGGTTTCCTGAGGCAGATGTTCTCTCATCATATTTACCATATAGTTCATTGCTTCCACTCCATCCAGGGCAGATCTTCCTTTTTCGGGTGCTCCTGCAGCATGAGATGCGATACCCGAAAACCTGAATTTTGCAGAAATATTTGCATTTGTGCTCCATGGGTTTGCGGCATTCAGATCTGCCGGATGCCAGTGCAGGGCAATATCCAATTCATCGAATAGTCCGGCCCTTACCATATACACTTTACCAGAACCACCCTCCTCTGCCGGAGTTCCAAAAAACTTAATTGTTCCGGGTGTTCCGCTTTCTTCAAGCCAATGCTTTACACTTATAGCTGCAGCAGCAGAGGCCACTCCAAAAACATGGTGTCCACAACCATGTCCCGGCCCATTTTCCACTACAGGAACTTTTTCAGGGATTGCCTTTTGCGAAAGACCAGGTAAAGCATCAAACTCACCCATAATCCCAATTATGGGACTGCCCTTTCCATAG
The DNA here is from genome assembly GCA_034659155.1 of Bacteroidota bacterium. Classification (GTDB taxonomy): domain Bacteria; phylum Bacteroidota; class Bacteroidia; order Bacteroidales; family VadinHA17; genus JAYEGO01. Next base: position 835 of record JAYEGO010000546.1, read on the forward strand.
CTTGCTATAAATGCTGTTGGAAGACCTGCAACTCCTTTTTCAATGGTGAAGCCCTCTTTTGCCAATAAATCCTGAAGTTTCTTTGAGCTCTCAAATTCCAGGTAGCCAAGTTCCGGATTATTCCATATTTCAAAAGCAATTTTAACATATTCTTCTTTATTATTGTTGAGAAAAATTCCTGCTTCGATTTTAGATTCTTGAGAATAAACAATGCCCGAATACAGGATAAACAAAAAGGATACAATTTGAAACAGGTTCTTCATAATGATTGTTAGTTGGTTCGTGAATAATGGTGAATCTTACTTGTGAATTTCCAGCTATATGATTCGCACATAAAATTATTAAATTTGCATTACAAATTTATAGTATGGGACAGAAACCTCAAAATGATCTGTATGAAGGTGGGAAGAAACTACCTCTGGTAGAAGCATTTTATACCATCCAGGGGGAGGGTCAACATACCGGGAAAGCGGCATTTTTTATCCGGATAGGAGGTTGTGATGTTGGATGTAGCTGGTGCGATACAAAATTTTCATGGAATCCGGAGATTCACCCACTTGTTGAGATTGAGGAAATTATTGAAAAAATAATTGAATCGGGAGCCGATTCTGTGGTGGTGACCGGAGGAGAACCTCTGGCATATAATCTTGACAAGCTTTGCAATCTTTTCCGGGAAAATAGACTAAAAATATTTCTTGAAACATCAGGGGCTTATCCACTTAGTGGGGATTGGGATTGGATTTGTCTTTCCCCTAAACAAAATCTACCTCCTGATAAATGCATCTTCCATGAGGCAGATGAATTGAAAATGATTATTCAGACTAAATCAGATTTTGCATGGGCTGAAAAAAATGCAGGCAGGGCGGGGAAGAGCTGCAAATTATTCCTGCAACCTGAATGGAGCCAGTTTGAAAATATCATTCCTCTGGTAGTTGATTATGTGAAGACCAATCCCAAATGGAATATTTCTTTGCAGGTTCATAAGTTTATGCATATTCCCTAAACTTTTTTAAAAGTTAAGACCTTTGGTTTAGCTAACGTCCTGTATAAATCAAGGTTTTAGCCTGGAGTGATTTTATTCGTGAAACTCAATTTTCAAAAACATAGTGCATTGAAATTTGTAAGTTGAACGCCTACCTGCCGGCAGGCAGGAATCCCGATAGTGTAGCGTATCGGGATAAATGAGTATAATACTCCGA
>JAYEGO010000547.1:0-2030 GCA_034659155.1 Bacteroidota bacterium
ATATGTATTGCGAAAAAATCCCGTAGGGATGAAATACTATAGAAAGGGACGCCATGCCTACGGCAGTTTTATGTAAGGGGAATCTACCCCTGTGGGATTTTGTAAAGAGGATGTCCGTTTTTGGACACCCTCTACGCTGGCGCAGCCAGTGGGAGGTGGTTTTTTTCTTATTCTAAAATGCGTTTAGTAAACGCGAACTAAATTCAGGATACTTTCCTCATTCTTAAATTCAGAGGGGTAACCTCCAGGTATTCATCATCTTTGATGAATTCCATTGCTTCCTCCAGGGAGAATATTATCCTGGGTGCAATTTTCACGCTGGCATCGGTACCTGAAGCACGCATATTGGTTAGTTTCTTACCTTTCAATACATTTACTTCCAGGTCACTATCCCTGGTATATTCACCAATCACCTGTCCTTTATAAACCTGCTCACCTGGTTCAATAAAAAACCTTCCCCTATCCTGCAATCTGTCAATTGCATAAGCAAGGGCCTGACCGGTATCAAGCGATATTAGTGACCCATGGTGACGGTCTTTTATCTCTCCTTTATACAATTCATAACTACGGAATCTGTGGGTCATAACTGCCTTTCCTGAAGTAGCTGTAAGAATATTATTCCTTAAGCCGATCAATCCCCTTGAGGGTATATCAAATTCCAGGTGTAAAAGGTCTTCTTTGGGTTCCATAACAAGGAGGTTGCCTTTACGCTGGGTTGCAAGTTCAATTGCCTTGCCCGAATACTCCTCTGGCACATCAATAACCAGGGTTTCACAAGGCTCATAAAGCTTGCCTCCAATTTTCTTGACAATAACATGAGGTTTGCCAACTTGCAATTCGTAACCCTCTCTTCTCATGGTTTCAATGAGAATAGATAGATGAAGAATACCGCGTCCGTAAACAATGAATTTATCTTCTGAATCGGTTTCCTCCACACGCAAAGCAAGATTCTTTTCTGTCTCCAAAAAAAGCCTGGTACGCAGATGCCTGGAAGTAACAAAACTGCCTTCTTTTCCATAGAAAGGAGAATTATTGATGGTAAACAGCATGCTCATTGTTGGCTCATCTACCTTGATCCTTGGGAGGGCTTCCGGTTGGTCTTTATCTGCGAGTGTATCTCCAATTTCAAATCCTTCCAGTCCCACTACAGCACAAATATCTCCACTTCTTACTTCCTTTACCTTCACACGACCCAGTCCCTCAAACACATAAAGCTCTTTGATCTTATGCTTCTTAATGGAACCGTCTCTCTGGCAAAGACTATATTCTTTCCCTTCCTCAAGTTCTCCCCTGAATACCCTGCCAATAGCAATTCTTCCAACAAAACTGGAATAATCTAATGAAGTAATGTGCATTTGAACGCTACCTTCCTTATATGGAGCCTCAGGAATTAGCTCAAGTATGGTATCAAGCAATACCCGAATATCTTTTAAGGGTTTTTTCCAGTCCCTGCTCATCCAACCTTGTTTGGAAGAACCAAAAATCGTTTCAAAATCAAGCTGATCCTCTGTTGCATCCAGGTTGAACATGAGTTCAAAAACATCCTGCTCCACATCATCGGGTTTGCAATTTTCTTTATCCACCTTATTGATAACCACTATGGGTTTTAATCCCAGTTCCAGTGCCTTACCAAGTACAAACCTTGTTTGGGGCATTGGACCTTCAAAAGCATCAACCAGCAATAAAACGCCATCGGCCATTTTCAGTACTCTTTCTACTTCACCACCAAAATCGGCATGACCGGGTGTATCGATAATATTGATCTTAACATCCTTGTATTCAACAGAAACATTTTTAGACAGTATAGTTATTCCTCTCTCCCGCTCCAGGTCGTTACTGTCAAGAATAAGGTCGCCATGATCAGTTCGTTCATCCAAAACATCACATTCCTGGATTATCCTGTCTACCAGTGTGGTTTTTCCGTGGTCAACGTGAGCAATAATTGCTATATTTCTTATTGATTGCATCGTTCTATTTTTTGAAGTCGCGAAATTACATTTTTTTTATGAATTTATGAAATGCTTTTTCTT
>JAYEGO010000548.1:0-8513 GCA_034659155.1 Bacteroidota bacterium
GTTCAGCTGCCGGAGAAAAATAATTTCGTATTCTTTCCATCAGGTTCCTGGCTTCCCTGATCTTAGATAATATTCCACTCTCGTCTTCAGATATCAAATTGAAAATTGATTTAAGAGAGCTGCCAATTTCCTCTGAATGACTTAAAATATCCTGCTCACTTTCTAACTCAGATTGCTCCTCCTCAGTAAGCTTTGCTTCATCAAGTTGGTTAAACTGAAATTGAAAATAATCCAGATCGGACTGGGCTTTTTCGTTTTTTGCCTTAAGCTCTTTGTACTGTAATTCTAATTTCCGGAATTTGTCATAATCATGTTTATAGCCTGCCAGTATCTTGTTAACACCTGCAAAAGCATCCACTACCTGGAGCTGAAACTGGTTATTTCCCAGCAGAATATTATGATGCTGAGAATGAATATCTACCAGCTTCACACCCATTTCCTTCAGCACATTAAGATTTACCGGAGTGTCATTGATAAAGGCCCTGGACTTACCTGCAATATTAATTTCACGTCTCAGAGTGGTTAAATCTTCATAATCCAGATCATTTTCAGAAAAGAAATCCTGAAGCTTATATTCCTTCACATCAAAAGTCCCCTCAATGATACATTTTGCAGTCTTATCCAACAAAACCTGAGTATCTGCTCTTTGACCAAGAATAAGAGCTAATGCACCCAATAAAATAGATTTCCCTGCCCCTGTCTCTCCTGAAATTACGGTCAGACCTGTATCAAACCCGATGTCCAGATCATTAATTAAAGCATAATTCTGTATGTGTAAATGCCTCAGCATTGAGTATTATTTAACATTCTGAAATTAGATAAAAACAGGGGTCTGTTATTCTCAAAATTCTACATGCGAAGATATCAATTTAACCCGGAAAATGCATGCATTTTCTACGATTAAGACTATACCAACAAATTTGAATCATTTCATTAGCCCAAATTTGGGTATGTCTAAATCGGGATTTCCCGCTTTGCTTCCCACTACCCTTCGCACAACTTGTCCCGATAATTTTCGGGATTCATACAATGCGCTTCGCTTTTGTATGAATAAAGCGGGTTAAGAGGGAGTCGCAAAGTGGAAAGGGTTAAAAATTAGAAAGTAGATGAAACCTTTCAGGTCTTTGACCCTGACACTTCTGTGATCACCGTAGCCTTGGCGTAGGTGATATCATCAGTGAGTCTGAAGAACCTGGAAGTGTTGATGATTGACTTTAATCATCATGTTTTATTAACATGTTTTGTCCTTCGAAGCTTCAGCGTAAGATGGGAACCCAGAACTTTCTTAAACAGTCTTGAACAATCTTAAACTCTGAACAGCGACCATCAGGAGCAACAAACTAACCAGATACAAATGCAGCTTCATACTTAGCCTGGTTGGAGGGATCAATTTCCTTTAGTATAACATAAACCCGTCTTTTCTGATCGGGATTTGCTTCCTTAAAAACATTAATGAATTCATCTGTTTTCGCGTCAAGAACAACCTGCAATAAATACAGATAGGGATCGGGTTTTTGCCTGTATACCCTTTGTAAATGTTTAAGGCTTTCCTCCATATCGTTTCTTGCCACATTTACATTGTCTTCAAAACGATCCAGTCCCAGGCGGTGATATTGGTAATAGAATTGTCTTACCGGCTGATATTCGCCATCCAACATATTCTGTATCAACCAGTACCGGTTCCTGTTACTGCTGGCATCAAATGCCTTCCAACCTCTTTCAGGAGCATTTTGTGCATTCATAACAATAGCTTCTGCCCGGGTAAAAAATATTGATCCACCTTCCGGAGAAAAGGAATCATAATCAAAACCCAGAATAATATTGGCATAAAAAGCAAGCAGGGAAGTAAGATTATCAATATGCTGAGTCTCATCAAACAGGAGAGGTTGAAACTCCACATACCTGAAATCGAGGTTGTTGTCCATAATATTAAGGATTGTGGTATTATAGCTGGTATTATAAACCGGCCTGCGCATTTGCACCTGAATAGTTCCCTTGAACTGATCTGATCCAAATTGCTCGGTAAGATTGATTAATATATTACACTCTATTCTTTCTGCTGGTGCATATACATCATTTGACCAGTTACGGTCATTAATAAACTCATAAACAGCAGTTTGCAAAGTCCTGAAAAGTTGCTTATTGGTCCCCTGTATTTGCTGTGTAACAACCTGAATATTGCAATTAAGCTCCTGTGCATTCAGCTTAAGCAAAGCTGAACTAAAAACGATCAGTATGATTAAAACTTTAAGCCTCATAAAACCCTTTAGATAATCTTTATATTTATTATAACGTTTCGGATGTCAGCTTTTGTATACTCTGAACAATATCAGCTGCAACTTCTGCTTTGTCCTTCAAATCAAAGTCCTCCTTATTCCCATGCCTGTCAAGGATGCTTACCTGGTTTGTGTCATAGCCAAATCCTGCACTTTTATCTCTTAAAGAATTAAGCACAATAAGATCCAGATTCTTTTTTTCCAGTTTCTTTCTTGCATTATCTACCTCATTGCGGGTTTCCAGGGCAAAACCAACAAGCCATTGTTTCTGCGACTTTGTTCTTCCCAGTTCCGCAGCTATATCATTCGTAGGTTTTAACTGGATTTGTAAATCCTCTTTTCCTCGTTTAATTTTTTCCTGCCTGGGATTTAGGGGTGTAAAATCACTAACAGCAGCAGCCAGTACGGCCCCATTCATAGAGGGAAATAATTCGGTACAAACCTGGCTCATTTCAGCAGCAGTAACAACCTTATAAACCGTGACTTCCTTCCTATGAATCTCTATACTTACAGGCCCTAAAACCAGGTGAACCTCAGCACCAGTTTCCGCAAAGGCTTCTGCAAGATGAATCCCCATTTTTCCAGAAGAGTGATTTCCAATAAATCTAACAGGATCTATTGTCTCGAAGGTTGGTCCGGCAGTAATCAGCACTTTTTGTCCGGCAAATGGGAGGTTTTTATTTTTTTTTTTGAAGAAATTCGAAATCTCCAGTATAATTTTTTCAGGTTCTTCCATCCTACCCTTCCCTGAAAGTCCACTGGCCAATTCACCTGTTCCGGCATCGATAATAAAATTTCCGTACCCTTCCAGGGTTTTCAGGTTCTTTTGGGTGGATGAATGCTTAAACATATCCATATCCATAGCTGGCACAATTATTACCGGACAGCGGGCAGAAAGGTATACAGTAAGAAGAAGATTATCGGCTATTCCATTGGCCATCTTGGCCATAGTATTTGCAGTAGCAGGGGCAATAAGTAAAAGATCAGCCCATAAGCCAAGGTCCACATGATTGGTCCATTCTCCTGTATCTTTAGTAAATAGTTCAACAGACACAGGATGACCAGATAAAGTAGACATAGTCAGGGGACTTATAAATTCGGTAGCTATTGGAGTCATAATCACCCTGACATCAGCTCCTTCTTTAATAAGCAATCGGACCAGGAAGGCAGCTTTATATGCTGCTATACTTCCGGTTATGCCCAATATTATTTTCTTTTTTTTCAGCATACCGGCAATTTTCCAGATGAAAAATACTATTGCTCTTCTTCCTCCGGTTTACGAAAATAAATACCATCTTCGTAAAACTCTTTAAGAGCAATTAAGGAAGGTTTTGGAAGTTTTTCATAAAACTTCGAAATCTCAATTTGTTCTCTGTTCTCAAAAATTTCTTCCAGGTTATCTGTATAATATGCAAATTCTTCCAGCTTCCTGTTCAATTCCAACTTGATATCCATGGATATCTGGTTTGCTCTTTTGGAACAAATAACTACACTTTCATAAATATTCCCTGTAACAGTATCAAGATCGCGAAGATCTCTTGTCATGGTAGTAAATGGCGCTTGTGTTTTCTTGTAATCCATTCTTTGTATATAATTTTACTATTATCAATTATTCTTTGCAAGGAAAGAAGACGACTCATTGTATATCCTTTCTGCTTCTCTTGCATAATTACTTTCAGGGAATTCATCAATAAACGAATAATATTCATCTACCGTATCCTGAAACCTTTCCAATTGTTTGAGACTGACACTCTGGGTTGCCATTAGGTAAACTGATCTCAACTTTAGATACAAAAGCTCTTCCCTGTATTTTGTGTCGGGATAATCCATCAGGCTGTTTGAAATGGCTACAATGGAGGCTTTATATTTCTCAAGGTCATAATAAAGCTTTGCATTGATGTACGATTTCTCAACCAGCTTCTCCTGCATTTCCTTAATATAAGTATCTGCCTCAGGGATTCTTTCACTGTTTGGAAACTTGGTTTTAAAAAGTGAAAATGCATTTATTGCATTGTATGTATTTGTCTGATCGAGCTCCACCCGTGAATTCAGTTTATAATAACAATATGCTCCCATAAAGTCTGCTTCTTCAGCACGAGGACTTGTAAAGTAAGTCCTGACAAACTCCCTGAAATAATGGCCAGCCATTACATAATCTCCCATTTCGTAATGGCATTTTGCATTTAAATAATCCAGCTCTTCTGCCCTGGTAGTTCCTTTAAGTCGTGGTATGATTTGCCCAAACAAGGTGGCTGCCCGCAAATAATTTCCTTCTTCGTAATATTGCATTCCACCTTCATACTTGGCTTCAATACTCCCGTTTTTCAACAATTTTTCATAGCCACTGCAAGCTCCAAACAAAAAAATTGCAAGTATCAATAAGCCCGTATTTATTGCCACTTTTCTAAACATTTTGCAAAGTTACTCTTTTCCTTGTAATTAGAAAAAAAAACAAACGAATTCAAAGATGAAATAAAAAATGGGACAAAGGAATGAGGGATTCTTGGTCATACGATGGTCATATAATTGTCAAGAGTTTAAGATTGTTCCGGGTTTTGGGTTTAAGACTGTTTAAGAAAGTTTAAACCTATTCCAGGTTCTTTATATTTGACAATTAATCCTCATCTTGTCAGATTACCAAAAATATCTACCTTTGTGCCGATCGCTAACCTAAAAAAATTATCACTGTGGATATTTTTGATAAAATCAGAAAAAACAGGGGTGCTCTTGGGAAATACCAAAAACTAGGGCATGGTTATTTTATGTTTCCAAAATTAGAAGGGGAAATTTCTCCCCATATGACATTCAGGGGCAAAAAAGTTCTTACCTGGAGTTTAAATAATTATATAGGATTGGCTAACCATCCTGAAGTTCGGGCTGAAGATGCAAAAGCATCGAAAGATTGGGGGCTTGCATATCCAATGGGTGCCCGTATGATGTCTGGACAAACCCAAAAACATGAGGAACTGGAAGAAAAACTGGCAGAGTTTGTTGGTAAGGAACGTGCTTACTTACTGAATTACGGTTATATGGGAATGACTTCCATAATTGATTCTCTGGTAAACCGGAACGATGTAATCGTTTATGATTCAGAATCTCATGCCTGTATCCTGGATGGCTTAAGAATGCATATGGGAAAACGTTATGTTTTTCCTCACAATAATATTGAAAACCTGGAGAAACAACTGGACAGAGCCACCAAATTAACAGATAAAACCGGAGGAGGAATTTTGGTAATTACAGAAGGAGTTTTTGGAATGGCAGGAGATCTTGGAAAAATAAAAGATATAGTTGCTCTTAAGGATAAATTCAAATTTCGCCTGTTGGTTGATGATGCTCATGGTTTTGGAACCATGGGAAAAACAGGAGCCGGTACAGGAGAACACATGGGAGTTCAGGATAAGATTGACGTTTATTTTGCAACCTTCGCAAAAGCCATGGCAGGAATCGGAGGTTTTGTTGCAAGTGATGAAGATGTTGTGGATTACCTCCAATATAATATGAGATCACAGATCTATGCTAAATCCCTGCCCATGCCGATAGTTGTTGGCTCACTGAAACGGCTTGAACTTTTACAAAGCAAGCCTGAATTAAAGGAAAAACTCTGGACCGTGGTTCGTGCTTTGCAGAAAGGATTGAAAGATAATGGGCTTGATCTCGGGGATACTGAATCTCCTGTAACACCTGTATTTTTAAAAGGTGGAATACCTGAAGCTACAGGAATTACCATGGACCTGAGAGAAAATTATGGAATTTTCTGTTCTATCGTGATCTACCCGGTAGTTCCAAAGGGTGTAATTATGCTAAGACTGATTCCTACTGCAGATCATACTCTGGAAGATGTAGATAGAACTGTCAAGGCCTTTTCTGAGATAAAAATGAAACTGGATGCCGGCAAATATATAAAAGAAATTAAAAGCCCCTTGGCTGAATAAATAAATTTCAAATAAGATATTAAGAAAGGGTGACTGATTCAGTCACCCTTTCTTATTGTCTACGAGCTAATTTCATTTTTTATCATATTTCTTTCTCCCCTCTTTATCTCTTTCGCCTACTCATTGTTTCAGATTTCGGGTTTCGATTATCCACCGGACAATGCCTAAATAACCTAGTCATCGCGAACGCAGTGAAGCGATCTCCGTAAATCATGTTTTATGATTTGTTAAGAAAACAAGGCAGCTAATAACTTGCAACAGATACTCGCCTCCCAAAGGGCTTTCCCACAGCCTGCTTGTGAGCATTTTACCCGCTCCGCTTGTAAAATGGTTACTACGTCGCTATGCTCCTCGCAAAATCTTTCTCCGGTTTCGAACTTTCAACTCTTGACGATCAAAACCCCCTAAACTTTCTCAACTCTATTTATTCACTTCCAACATTCCAGTATTCCATTCTTCCTTCTGTCTTGCCCTGTGCCCTTAGCCTTGCAATGTCTTGTCTTGATATAAGTCTACAGGTTTAACAAAAATATCAAGCAGCAAAATTGTGGATATCTTCTGATATTTTATGTCAAATGTCAGAAGGCAAATGGCAAATGTGTTATGTAAATAAAAGAGGTCTCAACATTTGACATAATACATTTGACCTCTGACCTTTGACATTATTTTCTTCCATTATTCCGGGACATTCTTTTCATCTCTCATCTCTCACATCTTCTTCACTCATCTCTTCTTCTCGCCAAGATATCTTTCAGCATCTATGGCTGCCTTACATCCCGATCCTGCAGCAGTAACAGCCTGCCTGTAATGAGGATCCATCACATCTCCACAGGCAAAGACTCCTTTCACATTGGTTGTTGAGCTGGGAGCTTCTGTATGAATATAACCAACCTCATCCGTCTCCAGGTATTCACTAAATATCTGTGAATTGGGAGTGTGACCAATGGCCAGGAAGAAACCGTCAATATTGATCCTTACTTCTTTCTCTTCCGGGCTTCCAATTTTATGTATTAGTATTGCTCCTTCCACCCCATTTTCGCCAAACAGGTCTTTTGTATTATGCTCATATAAGACCTCAACATTATCAGTATTTTCAACCCTTTCAATCATTACTTTGGATGCACGCATAAAGTCTTTCCTGACAATCACATATACCTTACGGCATAATCCTGCAAGGTAAAGAGCTTCTTCTGCTGCGGTATCTCCACCACCAACAACGGCAACATCTTTTCCCTTATAGAAAAATCCATCACAGGTTGCGCAGGCAGAAACCCCACTACCTGCATATTTCTTTTCAGCATCAAGTCCCAGGTATTTGGCAGTCGCACCTGTAGCAATTATAACCGATTCAGCTTCAATGTTGGTTTTATTGTCTATGACCACATTATGATTCTCTCCTGTAAAAACGACAGAGGTTGCCAGGCCCCAACGTACATCTGTTCCAAACCTGACAGCTTGTTTTTTCAGATCCTCCATCATAACCGGACCGGTAACGCCTTCAGGATAACCCGGGTAATTCTCTACTTCAGTAGTTGTGGTAAGCTGACCACCGGGTTGCAGTCCTTCATAAAGAACCGGATTCAAATTGGCACGGGCTGCATAAATGGCAGCTGTATAGCCAGCCGGACCGGAACCAATGATCAAACATTTTACTTTCTCGACATCGGTATTAGCTTGTACTTCCTTTGCTTCCTCGCCCGATGTGTCCATTGACTTAAACAATTCCATAATTCTGATATTTAATGATTTATAGTATTTTATTCACAAATTTCCTGACGCAAAATTAATAAAAATGCCCGGATATAATTGTCACCTGATTGACAATAACCATACCAAATTAAAAGGACTGAAATTATTGCAGGGTTTAGAACTCTTCACTATTTTTGTTGCCACAAAAAGTAAAAATTTTGTAAAGTCTTTTTCGGGATGTAGTCCCGAATTTTCCAGATTTTAATCTGGCAAAAATTCGAGGATTCTTTAATGTAGATGTTTTTTCGGGATGTAGCTCAGTCCGGTTTAGAGTACTCGTCTGGGGGGCGAGGGGTCGGAAGTTCGAATCTTCTCATCCCGACAAAAGCAAAAAAGACCAGGTCACCGCAGGTGTCCTGGTTTTTTATTTCCATGAAGTGTCAAAAGCTTGCTTTTGTAAACGAACATGTAAATAAAAATCATTGTCAAGCGATAGCGAAGACAATGGTCTTTTTTGCTTTTTAGTCAACCCCGTGGAAGATCACAACGACCGGAGGGAGGAGTAATCTTCCATTTGCGTTTGTAAGCGAAAAATAAAAATTGTATTGAGAGA
>JAYEGO010000549.1:0-2028 GCA_034659155.1 Bacteroidota bacterium
ATTTATGGTGGTGTTCGGCACTCTACTTACATTTTTCATACGGGAGAAGAAAGGTCCCGGTGCCAAGATAGATTTTGAGTATCCCGGAGTTACCGATGATAGATTTGCTCTATTGATTGAAAAAACCAAAGACCTCTCAAAAGAAAATATTATAGAAATTAATCAAATTATAAAAAACAGCGGCGCCATTAAAGTAGATGAGCAATAATTTAGATCTGCTTTTATGCATTCAACATTTAAATAGATGAAGCTGATGAAAAAAATAATTATTTTACCTGCCCTTATCCTGGTGTTGGGCTTTAGTTCATGTTCCCACGACCGTAACAACCCGGGTTATGCTTACTTTCCTGACATGTCTCAATCTGTTGCTTATGAAGCATATAAAGAAAATCCAGTATATAAGGATGGTAAAAGCATGCAGATGCCTGTAGAAGGAACAATTCCAAGGGAGATGATTCCCTACCAATATGAAAAAGGCCTGGAAGGGCAACAAAAAGCAGGTGAAGAGCTTAAGAGCCCCCTGGAAATAAATTCTGATGCTCTGTCTGAAGGTCAGAAGCAATATGAGATTTTTTGCATCATTTGTCATGGCACTGAAGGTAAAGGAGATGGCTACCTGTTTACAAGTAAACTTTTCCCTGCACAGCCAACAGATCTAACAGCAGATGTAATCCAGAATATGCCGGATGGAGAAATATACCATATTATCACACACGGCTCACTTTCCGGACTGATGGGATCACATGGTTCCCAGATAAAACCGGAGGATAGATGGAATATTATTGCATACCTGAAAAATAGTTTTTCGCAATAGAGATTTTTCAATAATTATAGAGATATTTAAAAACCATTATTTAATTCGTGCACAATGGAAGAAAAGTTTAGCTGCCCAACCAAACTAAAATATGCCGCGCTGTCTATGGTCCTTATAGGCATCATCGCCACTATCTTTGCTTTTCTTGGTGACACTAACAGAGCATGGGCAAACCTTTTGTTAAGCAATTATTATTTTTTATCTATAGCCCTGGGTGCTTCATTTTTCCTCGCTATTCAATATATAGCCCAGGCAGGCTGGTCAGCTGCATTCAAAAGAATTCCCGAAGCTATGTCACGATACATTCCCCTGGCTGCTATTTTCATGTTCATAGGCCTCCTGGGAATAAAGCAGATTTATCCATGGATCAATCCTGAAGAAGCTGGAATTTTCAATGAGCATGAATTCCACCTCCTTCATCATAAGGAAGCCTATTTAAATGTGCCCTTTTTCATTATTAGAATGCTTATCTATTTTACGGCATGGATTGTTATGACTTTTTATCTCAGGAAGCTTTCTCTGGCAGAAGATCGTGTTGGAGGGATTGAATATTTTAAGAAAAGTGAATACTATAGCAAGGTTTATATATTCCTCTTTGCTATTACCTTCATTTTTGCATCTATCGACTGGATAATGAGTCTTGAACCTATATGGTTCAGCACTATATTTGCTGCCAAAAATTTCATGTCTGCATTTTACCATGGTACAGCAGTAATTATTCTTATTGCTATTCTACTCCATAATAAGGGCTATTTATCATTTATGAACAAAGCTCACTGGCACGATTTCTCAAAGTACCTGTTTATGTTGAGTATATTCTTTGGCTATTTCTGGTATTCGCAATATATGCTCTTGTGGTATGCTAACATTCCGGAAGAAACCAGTTATTATATTTTGAGAAGAGAACACTTTTCTCAGGCTCATTTTGTTGTAAATATTATCCTCAATTTTGCTATTCCTTTCGTAGTGCTGCTCCCTAATTTCCTGGCCAGGAAAAAGGGTATATTACTTGCAATAGTGATCATCCTTCTGATTGGACATTTTGTAGATCTTTATGAACAAATAATGCCTGGTGCTACAGGAGAATACAAGATTGGTTTTACCGAAATTGGTATGTGGCTGGGTTTTGCAGGAATTTTCACACTAATCACAATGCGCACGCTAACCAGGGCAAATTTAATTCCAATTAACCATCCCTACTTGCAGGAAAGCAT
>JAYEGO010000550.1:0-8488 GCA_034659155.1 Bacteroidota bacterium
CAACTCATCAACTCATCAACTCATCAACTCATCAACTCATCAACTCATCAACTCATCAACTCATCAACTCATCAACTCATCAACTCATCAACTATCTTGTCTTATGCACACTATTCACCATAACCGATCCCACAAGTCGGTCGTATCGTGATCCTGGCGCCATATGATAGACAAAAACAAGGTAGTCATTCTCAGTTTCGTAATGACTTCCCTCAAAAACTGTGTTATTGGCATAGAAGCTGCCTTTATCACATCGTACGTACTCATAATTATAATATCCCTGCTTGAGTATCAATGAGGTCTCATAGGAGGAGGTCTCATAATTAAAGATCATGCGATTGTTTTCATTACACGTCCAGTCAGAAAGAGCCCCAAATACATAAACATCGCCACTTCCTTCAGGAAAACCGGTATTGAGTGTGAAATATACTCTCATATAATCAGATTCAATATCACTGTCTCCTCCTTCCTGTATTTTAATATAGAATTTCCCGTTTACATCCTGTTCATAGAAGTAAGCTGTGTTTGTTCTTGGCTTAGACGGGAACAGAGCAACATGATGGATAGATTCCCTGAAATCTATAAACTGCACATACTCTGTTTGATATCTCAAGCTCTTTGCATCAAAATACCGGTACTCGGAACCACCAGAGAAGATGTTTTTCCTGTCAAAGTCATATACTATTTCCCGGTTTCGCATAAAAGATGGCTTAAGGAATTCAACAGCATTGTCCCACCTGCCATTCTGACTAAGCACGACTTTCACCTCGTTAAATGGATTTGCGATTTGATACATTGAGTAATTCACGGAAATACTTATCTCCTGTCCTGATTCCCAAAATTGGGTAATGGTAGGTCGCTTTAGTTGAGCTTTTACATTTACAAGGTTTTCTGTAACCATAAACCTTCGGGTAAGCAGGGGTTCTTCTTTATTGTAATTATTATAAACATACAAAATGTAATTTCCTGAGATCCTGAAACTTATGTCTTCATTCGGGAAAGTCAATTGATAATGAATGTATTTAACGGTGGTATTGAAAGAATACTGGTAATTTGTTATTTGATTTTCAGGAAAACCTTCCAGATAGTTTGTTTCCATCAAATCTGAAGGATTCCAATCGGCATTGCAATGAATAAATGTATAATAGTAATTACCAATATCATCTTTGAGATCATCAAAACTCAGCTTAAGTTTCTCTTTAGAATTTAGTTTTAGTATGGGGTAAGAAATTTCCCAACCTTCTTTATGAAGCTGCACGGTTTTTATGTCCGGAGAGAATATATGGTTAGTATGAAGGAGTGAATCGCCATATAATCCAGGTACCTGGGCCCTGACTAAAACTCCCGTTCCCATCAGGCTCAGGGTAAATAGAAATAGTGCTATAAGCGAACAATTTCTGGTTTTGGTTCTTGATCCAGTCTTTCTTCGCGATACTTTGCGTTTTCTTTGCGATTCTTTGCGTAACATTCTTTATATCTTTTTCAACAGTTCAACTCATCAACAGTTCAACTTCAAACTTAAACCCGCTTTGTCCTCCGAAGCTTCAGCGTAGGAGGGGAACAGTCTTGAACAATCTTGAACCCGGAACTTCTGTCAGGTATTTAGAAACAGACTAATATAGAATAAGAAGATGTGTTAAACAACATGAGCTTCAATATTATCTATTTCTAATCATATTAACAAATTTGTATTATAAACTAACGTGAATTAATTCACAATTAGCATAGACTTTAAAATAAAAAATATATATTTTTGAATAGTTAAATAAAAAAACCTACGAATACATGCTTGTCAAAATAAATAAGGGATTGGATATCAGGCTTAAAGGAAAGCCTGCACTCCAGCTTGAAACTCTTGAAGATTCGGGTTTGTATGCAATCAAGCCTACTGACTTTCCGGGTCTTACTCCTAAACTTGCTGTAAAGGTAGATGATGAAGTAAAAGCTGGTTCAGCTCTTTTCTACAACAAAAAACTACCTGAATTAAAATTTACTTCTCCGGTGAGTGGTAAAGTTGTTGCTATAAATCGTGGTGAAAGGAGAAGAATACTGGAGGTTGTTGTGGAATCTGATGGGAAAAGGGAATCTCTTGATTTTAAAAAAGGAGACCCAAAAGGTTTAAGTCGTAATGAGATTAAAGAAACTCTTTTAAGCAGTGGCTTGTGGCCATTCATCAAACAGCGTCCCTTTAATATTATTGCCGATCCGGAAGAGTCTCCAAGAGCAATTTTTCTTTCTGCATTTGACTCTGCGCCCCTTGCTCCGGATAATGAATTTATTTTGAAGGATCACAAGGTTGTTTTACAAACTGGGATTGATGCTTTAAGTATGTTGACTGATGGAAAAGTTTATGTTGGTATCAGGAAAGGAACCGTTCCGGAAAGTGTTTTTACTGCAATAAATGGAATAGAAATTAATGAATTTGACGGGCCACATCCTG
Source organism: Bacteroidota bacterium (assembly GCA_034659155.1). Classification (GTDB taxonomy): domain Bacteria; phylum Bacteroidota; class Bacteroidia; order Bacteroidales; family VadinHA17; genus JAYEGO01. The sequence continues at coordinate 2,441 of JAYEGO010000550.1, forward strand.
CTGGAACTGTGGGGGTACAGATACACCATATTTCACCCATTAATAAAGCCGAAATTGTATGGGTCATTCAACCACAGGATATTTTGGCAATAGGAAGATTATTTGAAAAGGGCATTCTGGATACAGAAAGAATTTTAAGTCTTGCAGGATCAGAGGTAAATGAACCAAAATATTATAAAACAATACTTGGTGCTTCAGTAAGGAATATGGTGGATGGAAATGTGAATGACGGAAATTTGAGGTTTATCAGCGGGAATGTATTAACTGGTGAGAAGATAAGCAGGGAAGGTTATACCGGTTACTATGACAACCAGGTGACTGTTATACCGGAAGGAGATCACCATGAAATGTTTGGATGGATAATGCCAAGGTTGAAGAAGTTCAGTACTTCTATGTCTTATTTTTCATGGATGATGCCAAAGAAGGAGTTTGTAAGTGATACTAACCTGAATGGGGGGCAGAGGGCCTTTGTTGTTTCTGGACAGTACGAAAAGGTTCTGCCTATGGATATTTATCCGGTTGAATTACTGAAAGCCGCTATAATTGGTGATATTGATAAAATGGAGAATCTTGGTATATATGAGGTTGCAGAGGAAGATATGGCTCTTTGTGAGTTTGTATGCACATCAAAAATTGAGGTGCAATCCATACTTCGCGAAGGATTTGATATGATGATCAAAGAACTAGGTTAATTAGTGTTAAGTTTTGAGTGTTAAGTGTTAAGTTATGAGAAACAAATGAAGAAAAACAACTCAAAATTTAAAACCTTGTCCTGAGCTTGTCGAAGAATCAAAATTTAGAATTTAAAACTTAAAACTAAAATAAGGTGAAGTTTCTAAGGAAAACCATTGATAAAATCAAGCCGAGCTTTGAAGAGGGCGGAAAACTTGCTATGTTCCATTCATTCTTTGATGCTGTCGAGACCTTCTTGTACGTCCCAAATACAATCACAAAATCAAGAGGTGCCCATATTCGGGATTCTATAGATATGAAAAGGACAATGACCATGGTCATGATTGCACTGATCCCTTCCCTTTTATTTGGTATGTGGAATACCGGCCACTGGCATTTTCTGGCATTTGGCGAAGATGCTACATTCTTGCAGGAGTTTGGATTTGGATTTTTAAAGGTCTTGCCAATCATTGTAGTTTCCTATGTGGTTGGACTGGGAATTGAAATTATTTTTGCCCAGATCCGGAAGCATGAGGTCAATGAAGGCTATTTTGTTTCGGGTTTTCTAATTCCACTTATTGTTCCCATTGATACGCCATTATGGATGTTGGCCATTGCCATTGCTTTTGCCGTGATTCTTGGCAAGGAAGTGTTTGGCGGAACAGGAATGAATATTCTTAATCCTGCACTTACAGTAAGAGCATTTTTGTTTTTTGCTTATCCTGGCTGGATGTCGGGAGATGCTGTATGGGTTTCGGGAATGATAAAAAATGCAGATAATGTAGTGGATGGTTTTTCAGGAGCAACTCCTCTGGCTGAAGCAGCCGCCGGAAATGTTTCAAACATGCCCTCCGTTTTGGATATGTTTTTGGGGGTAATTCCGGGTTCTATTGGAGAGACTTCCGTGCTGGCTATATTGATTGGAGCCATTATTTTGCTCTGGACAGGTATTGGAAGCTGGAAGATCATGACTTCAATGATTGCCGGTGGTTTGTTAATGGGGTTGATTTTGAACTTGTTTGCAGTGAATCCCTATATGGAACTTCCCGCATGGGAACATCTCCTTCTGGGAGGATTTGCCTTTGGAGTTGTATTTATGGCCACAGATCCTGTAACAGCCACGCAGACAGAGACAGGGAAATGGATCTATGGATTCCTTACAGGGGTTCTTGCTATTCTGATACGGGTGCTAAACCCGGCATATCCTGAAGGGGTTATGCTTGCAATATTGTTTATGAATGTTTTTGCCCCACTTATTGATCATTATGTTGTGGAGGCGAATGTGAAGAGAAGGTTGAAGAGGTTGAAGAGTTGAGGCTTAGGCTAAGGTTGAGGAGAACAGGAGAAGAGAAGGCTAAAAGAAGATAAAGGGAATAAAAGAGAAGAAAAATTATGTCCTATAAGGATTTTACAAAAATGTCTGTTTGGCAAAAATCGTTTGATTTGCTGATAAAAATTTATCAGTTAACCAAAACCTTTCCTAAAAAGGAAAAATTTGGGATGATTTCTGATATTAGAAGAGCTGCAAATTCCGTGGTGCATAATATAGCCGAGGGATTTGGCAGGTATGAAAGAAAAGACAAAACAAGGTTTTATAAGATTTCAAGAGGTAGTAGCTATGAAGTTATAAGTCAAGCTCTTGTTTCTTCTGCTTTACAATATTTAGATGAAAAAGATAAAAAAGAAGTTATCAGCGGGTACAAGCAGGTTATAGATGAGTTAGATTCAATAATAAAATCAGTTGAATTAAGAGATAGTCCTAAGCCTAAGCCTTCTTTAAAATAATGAATTGTTTAATTAAAACCCATACTAGTGAAAAGTTTTAGCAATACCTATATTTTTGTTTTCTCTACGGTTATGGTGATTCTGGTTGCAGCCATACTATCCTCTGCAGCTATGCTTCTTCAGCCACTGCAGCAGAAGAATATCGAGATTGAGCAAAAGAGGAATATACTTGCTTCCATAACTATTGAAAGCACAACTTCAGATGCAGAGTCTCTTTATGATCAATATATCACAGGAAGTTTTGTTGTGGATTCCAAGGGAGAGATCAGGGAAGGAGTTGATGCTTTTGCTGTGAACATGACGGATGAAATACGTAAAAAGCTTGATGAAGAAAAAAATCTACCCATTTTTGTGGGATTAGTGGATGGTGATAAGAAAGAATATGTAATTCCTGTCAGAGGTGCCGGCCTGTGGGGACCAATCTATGGCTATATTGCCCTGAATGATGATTTTACGACCATCTTTGGTACCAACTTTGGTCATGATGGAGAAACTCCGGGACTTGGTTCAGAGATTACAACCTCCTGGTTTCAGGAGAGGTTTAATGGGAAGAAGATCTTTTCCGAAGATGGTGTATTTGTTTCCATTGATATTGTAAAAGGAAAATCAGATCCGTCCAGCCTGAACCAGGTGGACGGTATTACAGGATCAACCCTTACAACCAATGGCCTGGAGAAAATGCTGAAAGACTGTTTAAAGCCTTATGAAGCATATTTTAAGAATCAAATGAATTAATCGTACTATGAAAGACAGAGAGCCTTTATTTTCTTCAAAAAACATGAAGCTGCTGACCAATCCTCTGAATGAGGATAATCCAATTACCGTACAGGTTCTGGGTATTTGTTCAGCTCTGGCTATTACAGCCAAACTCGAACCGGCCATTGTTATGTCCTTTTCTGTACTGGCGGTTCTTTCTGTGTCAAATGTGGTAATATCCATGCTCAGGAATTATATCCCTCCGAGGATAAGAATTATTGTTCAACTGACTGTAATTGCAGCTATGGTAATTCTGGTTGACCAGGTACTTAAGGCATATGCTTATGAGGTAAGCAAGCAGTTGTCAGTATTTGTTGGACTTATAATTACTAACTGTATTATTATGGGTAGACTGGAAGCCTTTGCCATGACAAATAAACCCTGGCCGGCCTTTCTGGATGGCGTTGGAAATTCTGCCGGTTATGCTGTGATCCTGGTAATAGTGGCTTTTTTCAGGGAATTATTTGGGTCCGGTGAGTTACTGGGATTTCCGGTATTTGAAAAAATTGGCTTGTACAATACTGGATATGAAAATAATGGAATGATGATTTTACCGCCCATGGCTCTCATGGTGGTTGGTATTATTATATGGGTTCAAAGGAGCCGGAAAAGAGAATTAATTGAAGATTAAGCAATTTGAAATATAAATAATTTCCCAATGGAGAATTTAATCAACATATTTATTAAATCCATTTTTGTTGACAACATGGTATTTGCCTACTTTCTGGGCATGTGTTCCTACCTTGCTGTCTCAAAAACAGTAAAAACTTCAGTTGGACTTGGTATTGCAGTCATCTTTGTTCTGGGTATCACTGTACCAATCGATTACCTGATTCATAATTATTTGCTAAAAAAGGGTGCCCTGGTATGGTTGAGTGAGAGCTTTATGGATGTAGATCTTAGCTTTCTTTCTTTTATCATGTTTATAGCCGTGATCGCTTCCATGGTACAGCTTGTAGAAATGATAATTGAAAAATTCTCACCTGCCCTTTATATATCACTAGGAATCTTCCTGCCCCTGATTGCAGTAAACTGTGCTATCCTGGGTGGATCCCTGTTTATGCAGCAGAGAGAATATCAAAATATTGCAGAGGCTACTTCTTTTGGACTTGGTTCAGGACTTGGCTTTTTCCTTGCGATTGTTGGAATTGCTGCTATCCGGGAGAAAATACGTTACTCTAATGTTCCGGCTCCATTAAGGGGCCTGGGGATAACTTTTATTATTACCGGCTTAATGGGCATTGCTTTTATGAGTTTTATGGGCATTAAACTATAAGGAAATTTAAATCGAAGTAAAAATGATTCTTTTATCCACATCACTTACTGTTGTATTAACCAGTATTGTAGTTTTTCTCATTGTGATCATTTTTCTTGTGGTCATTCTTCTTTATGCAAGGAAGAAACTAATACCTCAGGGAGCAGTCAAATTAAAGATAAACGACAAAGAATTTGAAGTATTCCCGGGTTCGACAGTGCTTTCTGTACTGGGACAGCATGAAATTTATTTACCATCTGCATGTGGTGGACAGGGAACCTGCGGAATGTGTGATTGTCAGGTTCTGGAGGGGGGAGGCAGTATACTTCCAACAGAAACAGGTTTTTTTACCCGAAAACAACAACAGAATAATTATCGTCTGGGATGCCAGGTGAAGGTTAGGGAAGATATTACTATCCAGGTTCCGGAAGCGGTTATGGGTATTAAGAAATGGGAATGTGAAGTGGTATCTAACCACAATGTGGCTACTTTCATCAAGGAGTTTGTAGTGAAACTGCCGGAGGGTGAAACATTGGATTTCAGGTCAGGTGGTTATGTGCAGATTGATGTACCTAAAACTGAAGTTAGTTTCAAGGATATGGAAATTGAAGATGAGTACAGGGATGAGTGGGATCAGTTTAAAATGTGGGATCTGAAAATGAAAAATCCTGAAGAAACTTATCGTGCATATTCAATGGCCAACCATCCTGCTGAGGGAAATATTGTGATGTTGAACATTCGTATTGCCACTCCACCATGGGATCGTGCCAAAGGGACATTCATGAATGTTAATCCCGGAATTTGTTCTTCTTATATTTTTGGTCTCAAGCCCGGGGATAAAGTTATAGTTTCTGGTCCTTATGGAGAGTTCTTCATTAAGGATACCGATAGTGAAATGATGTATATTGGAGGAGGAGCCGGGATGGCACCACTCAGATCACATCTGTTTCATTTGTTTCATACAGCCAAAACAGGCAGGAAAGTGACTTACTGGTATGGTGCACGTTCAAAAAGAGAAATCTTTTATGAAGAGCACTTTCGTGATATAGAAAAGAAATTTCCGAATTTTACTTTTAATATTGCTCTTTCTGAACCTATTGAAGAGGACAAATGGGATGGCCCCGTTGGATTTATTCACCAGGTAATTTATGATACTTATCTGAGCAAGCATGAGGAGCCTGAAGATATAGAATATTACATGTGCGGACCGCCAATGATGAACGATGCAGTGAATAAAATGCTGTACGATCTTGGTGTTCCCGATGAAATGATTGCCTTTGATGACTTCGGAGGATAGAAGAAGAGGATGAGCGATGAGTGAAAAATGAAGATGTGAAGACGAGGATTGGAGAAGGGGTGATGGGGCAAAAGAGCGATCTTTTTCCATAATGCTAATATAATTTGGTGACAACAGACCTGATAAATCTCTAAATTTAAGCTGGATACGCTTTTGCTTACTACGTAGTATACTCGCTATAATATATAATATATCACGTATATTTTGTATATTGCAAATAAAAAATGGATATATACAAGTTAAAGAAGCAGATTCAATCTTTGAGTGAAGCAGATCGTAAGCA
>JAYEGO010000551.1:0-2021 GCA_034659155.1 Bacteroidota bacterium
ATTCTGCTTTTACAACTATTTTTCAAGACACAGCTTATTTCGACCTGATGGAATTGAGAAATGGTGTTACTGCGGAGCTTCTTACCGTAGAGTTACCTATTGGTGATTATGACCTTGTTCGTTTGTATGTTTCTTCTGCCGATCTTACACTGGCGGATGGAACAACTTTTGATGTTAAGGTTCCCAGCGGGGAAGAAACAGGTATAAAAATGTTTGTAAAACCTGCACTGAAAGTAAGATCTGCCTTTTCTGCAGACTTATTGCTTGATTTTAATCTTGAGGAATCATTTGTTATGCAGGGAAATTATAAAACACCTGCAGACATTAATAGTTTTAGCTTCAAACCTGTACTTCGTGTGGTAAACGAGAGCTTTGCCGGAAGTTTTACGGGTTTTGTAAGCGACACATCGTTAACACCCATTCCTATAGAAGGAGCAGAGATATTAGTGGAGAAGGATGGAGAGGAAATATCCAAGACTATTTCAGATGATAATGGGAAATATTGCATAATTGGGATCCCTGATGGAATGTATTCACTTATATGTACTAAAGAAGCTTATAATACTGAACGTATTGATAGCGTTTCAGTAATTATCGCAAACAGTCTTATTCAGAACTTCAAACTCACTCCGGTTAAATAACAGTATTTTATTTTTTTCCCCTATAGGATTATTTACCCCTCCCTGACGATAAATGTCAGGGTCTTCAACCTATCGGGGATGAATCTTTGCGAATTTTAGCTACCCTTCTAATTCCGGAGTACCGGAACCAGGAGGCTTATTCAAATATTGCCCCTTCAGGACAAATAAAGGAGAAGACCTAAAGCCATCTATTTTGGTGGCTTATAGCTTAATAACTTTTATCTGGTGGTTGTCAAGGTCGGCAATCCACAAATATCCGGCATGTACAAGAACTGCAGCAGGTTTGTTAAGTTCCTCAATTCCCTGACCGGCTGTACCCACTCCGGCAAGTACGTAAGTTGTTCCATCTTTATTAATGCTGATTATCCTATGGCTACCCATATCAGCCTCATAAACAACACCTTTTTTATCAATGGCAACTCCATGAGGCGTGTCTAAGGTATCATTGACAATTATGGTGCTTACTTCAGACCCAGGGATGATTTTCCGGATACTGTTGGTGGCAGCATCAGCAATGAGTATATTTTCCCCATCCATTACCAGGTCAATGGGATATGTAAAAGTGGCTTCCCCTGGGCTTCCATCCATAGATCCTGCATCACCGGTTCCTGCAAGGGTACTAACTATCCCATCTTTAATCTTACGTACACGGGAATTCCCAATGTCTATCAGGTAAATTCCTCCTCCAGGAGCAATTACTACCCCATGAGGGGAATTAAATAATGCAGAATCGACCTGTCCGTCCGCAAATCCTGATTTGCCTGGAACACCTGCAAGAGTGGAAACCACGTATCCTCCGTCTTCAGTAGGCGTAAGCATTCGTATTACATGATTGCTGGCACTTGCCACATAAATTATGCCTGTTGCCGGGTCATAAGCTACACCATGCGGTGATTTGAATTTGGCCTGATCAGCAGGACCATCTAAAAAACCTTCTTTATCAGGACCACCCGCAATAGTTTTTATTTCCCCTTTTAGATTGACACTTCGAATTGCATGATTGTTAATATCTGCAAATATCACCGAATTATCATGAAAAGCAGTAAAGCGTATTGGTTTATTCATTTTTCCCGCGGTTCCATCTTCAAACCCAGCTTCACCTGTGCCAGCAAGCACCTTTATAGTTTCTTCCTGCGCACAAGATGAAGTAACCATGATTAATAATACCGGTAATATAACCAGACATGATTTTAAACTTCTCATCATTTTGTATTTCTTATTAATTATTTAGGTTCAAAAATTAATTATGTTTGCCAACTGCCAACTGCCAACTGCCAACTGCCTACTGCCTACTGCCTACTGCCTACTCCCTACTTCTTCTCATTCTTCCGTATTCAATTCCTTATCAAGGAAATGCTTAAACCAGAATTGGGTTGACTC
>JAYEGO010000552.1:0-8482 GCA_034659155.1 Bacteroidota bacterium
GCTGCTTACGATCTGCTTCACTCAAAGATTGAATCTGCTTCTTTAACTTGTATATATCCATTTTTTATTTGCAATATACAAAATATACGTGATATATTATATATTATAGCGAGTATACTACGTAGTTATATAAAACTGGAACTGAGGTAAATAGTTTGCAATAAGCAGAAAATGAGAAACATAAAACCTGAATATAATGTATTAATTTAGCATTAATTACACATAACTATTTTAAAACTGTGTAAACAGATAGTCTAAAATTGTCAGGCATTTTCAAAAAAGTTAACTTTGATTATTGTCCATAAACATACATAAACATGAAAAATCAAAAGAAAAAATCAGTTCACAGACGGAATTTTTTCAAAACCCTAACTGCAGGTGGAATTGGAGCCATCCTAATACCTGAATCTGTAAAAGCTGCTTCTTCTCCTATTCAGCAGGAAAATGAAAAGCCCAAAACCAATATAGGAGATGCAAAGAAATATCCGCGTAATGAACACTCCATGCCAGGGAAATACCCTGCTAAAGTGGTTCGCGTAGATCATAAAAAATGTGTAATAAATGATGAACTGCAAGCAGACGCTGCCTATGAGATGTTGGAAAAGGGCATGCTTGAATTAACGGGATCAAAGAATTTAAAAAAAGCCTGGAGGCAGTTTGTAGGACCAAAAGATATTATTGGATTAAAAGTAAATCCTGTTGCCGGGAAAACACTTACTACAAGCCATGAAGTTGTTAAAGCAGTAATTGCTCAACTCGAAGATGCCGGAATCCCCCAAAAGAATATTGTAATTTGGGACAGGCGGGAATTTCAATTGCACGAAACCGGCTATACAAGTGAAAATTACCCTGGAATAAAGATCATAGGTACGGAACAAAAGGACGAAGAGGGTTCCTTTTATGGTAAGGATGGGAAACTCTATGGTGAAAAAATGATTGATAAGGACTGGTATTATTGGGCTGATGTAGATGGAGAGTATGATGAATACACCATACCCTATATGGTAAATGGAGGGAAATATTCCTATTATAGCAAAATAGCTACTCAGATGGTGGATAAAATTATCAATATACCTATTCTTAAAAATGCCGGGTCTTCCGTAACTTTATGTATGAAAAACATTGCCTATGGTGTGGTTTCAAATACATCAAGGCTCCATAAAAACTTATGGGCAGAAACTACGGCTGAAGTATGTGCCTTTCCCCCTGTTCGCGATAAAGTTGTACTCAATATTGTGGATGGCCTCAAAGGTTGTTTCAATGGTGGTCCGGGAGCAAATCCTCAGTTTTTCACAAACTATAAAACCATGCTTCTGGGTACGGACGCAGTTGCAGTTGACAGGGTTGGATATGATATTGTTGTTCAGAAAAGAATAGATGAAGGTCTGCAAACAGAAGAATCTGAAAAAGGAAGGAACTTTTTAAAGCTGGCTACAGCACTGGAACTTGGTGAGGAAGAGATAGAAAAAATAGACTTGAATAAAATTGAACTTACCTGAATGAAATTTTTGTTTAGCATATTCTATCTGTTTCAAATATTCTTTCTGGGGTTTGCACAGCAAGAAATGCCCAAAATTACTGCGAAAGACATGAAAGGGCTTGAAATTCTAAATTCAAGGGAGTTTACCGGAAACGCATTATGGGGCTATATTAACGGTGGTGCCGATCTCTACCTGGAATATGGATTTGATTTTTTGAGAGTGGATGATTTGAGAGTGGATAATTTAAGAGTAGAAAATCTCAAGCTGAAGGAACAGGAGTTTATAGTGAATATCTACAAGATGAAGGATGCAGCAGCAGCTTTCGGGATTTATTCAGTTTCCTGGTTTAATTGTGCGGGAATATTACCGGAACATAATATTTCATGCCTTACCCCATACCAGCTTCAGTTTGTAAAAGGCCAATATTATATTTCTATTATCAATGAAACCGGCAATGCTGAAGCCCGGAAGATTGACCTGAAATTGGCCCGGATTATTTCTGCAAAAATTGAAGGTAATGATTTTGAGGTGCCTGAAGTTTTCCAAAAGAAGGAATTAGAAGGAATACATGGGCAGGCTAAATTAATGAAGGGAAGACTGGGTCTTGAAAATGGCTTTCCTGCCTGGTCGGGGTATTTTGAAAATATTGAAAATTTCCAGGTTTATATGTTTGTTTTAAAAGAAAGTGAGTCAAAAATCTATATAGCAGAATTTATTCTTGAAGATAAAACTCTGGTTGAGCAATTATACAAAAACATTGGTCTTGAATTCAATAATCCTGTCAAGGGAATTGAGACATTTTCAGTAGATGGAGAAAGGTGCTTGCTTCCTGTTTCAGGAAAAAGTTTTGTGTTTTTTGAATCAACAGATGCTCCGGAACAAATTTCGAACTATCTTCAACTTTTTATTATGCAATAGATTTTCTTGTTAGAAAGTAAGTTAATAATTATGAGAAAGTTTATTAATTACCTTTGGTGATTACTTTGCAGTTCGCTTTTCTTGGTGTTTTCTTGGTGCCCCTGTCTGCCTGCCTGCAGGTTAGAGTCTTCGTGGCTACTTTTGTTTTTTGCTACCAAGTCTCCAGATTTCACAAAGTGTGAGTTATTGTTGGTTTATAATATCAAACTTGCGTTATTTTGTTATGGTAAAAAAGTATTTAATATCACTTGTTTTATTTTGCATCCTGTATCCTGTCTATAACCAGATTCCGGCAGGCTACTATGATTCTACAGGGGATTTGACAGGTGATCAACTAAAAACTGCATTATATAATATCATTAAAAATCACACAGAATTTCCTTATTCTTCTTCGGGAACTGATGTGTGGGATATTTTAAAGGAAACAGATAAGGATACTTCCAATTCATCAAATGTAATACTGCTTTATTCAGGATGGTCTGTGGATGCAGCACAGGAGTTCAATAATGAAAATGGATGGAACCGGGAACATGTATGGGCAAAATCAAGGGGGGATTTTGGAACAAGTCCCGGACCGGGAACAGACGTTCATCATCTTCGGCCATGCGATATTACGGTAAATGCAGAAAGGGCAAACAGGTGGTTTGATAATTGTAATATTCCTTATTATGATGGAGGTGTAAATACGGGGTCATTTACCAGCAACACCAGCTGGGTATGGCAGCCACGCAATGAAGTAAAGGGAGATGTGGCAAGAATGATCTTTTACATGGCCGTTCGATATGAAGGAGAAAACGGGGAGCCCGATCTCCAGCTAATTGACTATCTACCGGCAGATGATTATACAAATGACCCGGTACATGCCAAACTCAGCACCTTACTTGACTGGCATTTGGAAGACCAGGTAGATAATTTTGAAAGAAACAGGAACGAGGTAGCTTTTGGTTATCAGAAAAATCGAAATCCCTTTATTGATCACCCGGAATATGCGGAGATGATCTGGGGTACAGCAAGTAATTCTAAAAGTCCGGAATTTCATGCTTCCACAATTTCAATATATCCTAACCCTGCCCACAATGTTATCTATTTTAATAATTCCGGCAGGTTTATTTTTGACTTATATTCCCTGACAGGAATAAAGTTAAAATCAAGCAGTGAAGACAAGATGTTTCTGGGTGAACTGGAGCCTGGCATTTACCTTTTACGGGTTTCAGACAAAAAGGGAAAGCTTATAGAAGTAAAAAAGTTAATTAAGAAATAGAAAAGAATGAAAAGAATAACTTTTGCAATCCTGATGCTATTAATTCTTTCAGTAACTGCCTGTCTGAATGAAAAAGGAAACTTTATTGCTTTTGATAATGAAAGAATTGAATATATGGGGCGGGTGGGGATGAATGAACGGGGATTTGCAGAAATATACTGGCCAGGATCATCCATTAAAATACATTTTGAAGGAACCGGGATTAAAGCCTTACTTAAAGATGAGCATGGAAAAAACTATTTTAATGTGATCATTGATGAGGACAGCATTTTAATTTTAAAGCCTGACACTGTACAAAAAATATATACCCTTGCCAGGGGACTTTCCCCAGGATTGCATACAGTAGAACTTTTTAAGCGTACAGGATGGAACAGAGGAAAAACCTTGTTTTATGGATTCAAAACCGGTAAGAAAACAAATATTCTGGATTCAGATCCCCAAAAAGAAAGAAACATAGAGTTTTATGGGAATTCAATTACCGCCGGCTATGCTGTGGAAGATTATTCAGGAAATGATTCTCGCGATAGCACCTTCACAAACAATTATAGAAGTTATGCAAACCTTACAGCAAGGCACTTTAATGCTGAATATTCCTGTATTGCCAGGGGTGGAATTGGTATTATGGTAAGCTGGTATCCTTTAATAATGCCGGAAATGTATAATCGTCTCGATCCTGAAGATGAGTACAGTATTTGGGATTTTTCAAAATTTACACCAGAAGTGGTGGTTGTAAATTTATTCCAGAACGATTCATGGATTGTGGAGTTGAATGAATATGAAGAATTTCAACACAGATTTGGAACAGAAGCTCCTGATGAGGATTTTATTATAGATTCTTATTCTAGCTTTTTACGCCTGTTAAGAGATAAATATCCTGAATCACATATTATTTGCATGCTTGGAAATATGGATATTACCAGGGAAGTATCTCCCTGGCCTGGCTATGTTGAAAAAGCAGTTGCCGGCATGGAGGATAAGAAAATGTATACCCTTTTTGTTCCATTTAAACAAACCCCCGGTCATCCCCGAATTGAAGAACAGGCAGAAATGGCAAACAAACTGATTGATTTTATTGAGGATAAAATTGACTGGTAAAAACAACTTTATTGAGAATTCCTTCGGAGTTTATCTTTAGCACCAGGGGTCTTACGGAATTGTTACAATTGGAATAAAAGGTCTGGTATCTGGCTTCTTTTTTTACAAATACAGGCGCTTGCTACCCTTAATCATTGCGCATGTTTTATATGATGGTATTCAGGTAGCGGTTTTATTAATTACTTATCCACAATAACCCAATGAAACTTTTGAATGTAATGGCGTTTTTCAGATTTCTTAAACTCCGAGCATTTGTTGAGCAGATTTCAATTAATGCCAACTTGAAAATCAGTGATAAACATCTAAAGCAAAATATTAAGTATATTTATCATATATTAGAAGCTTGAAAAGGCTTATTAATGAACCAATTGATTAAACTTAATACCTCTTATTATGACTGTCTCCAGAACTTTTGATCTTCTTGACCGCTATGCAATCAATTTTAACCGCGACAATGTATTGAATGCAAAAGAAAATGGTGTATGGAAAGGATATAGTGCCACCGAATATATCAGCCTGGCGTATTCTTTTGCATATGGATTAATGGAACTAGGTTATCACAAGGATGATAAAATAGTTACAGTATCCCATAATCGTCCGGAATGGAATTTCGTGGACATGGGCATGGCCATGCTGGGAGTTGTACATGTGCCTGTTTTTCCTTCATTAAGTATTGATGAGTATCTCTATATTCTGAAACATTCAGATGCAAAAATGATAATCGTTTCAGACAAAACCCTGTATAAGCGAATGGAAGCTGCAAGTAAAAAGGTACCAGGAGGGATTGATATTTATTCTTTTGATGTTTTAGAAGGAGTGAAAAACTGGAAAGAAATTGTGGATTTGGGAAACAGCCATAAAGATAAACACCTGGAGAAGCTTGAAGACAATAAATTGAAGATAAAGGAAGAGGATTTTGCTACTTTAATTTATACCTCAGGTACTACCGGGGTGGCGAAAGGAGTAATGTTGTCGCATAAAAACCTGGTGCATAATTTCCTGGCTGCTTCAGAAGTTTTTGGACTGGGACCTGATGATAAATACTTGAGCATTCTTCCATTATGCCATGTTGGAGGACGAATGGGGAATTACCAAACCCAATATTCGGGAAGCAGTATTTATTATGCCGAAAATATGGGAACCATTGCAGCCAACATGAAGGAGATTAAACCACAGGGTTTTGATACGGTTCCAAGAATTCTTGAAAAAATATTTGATAGTGTTATTTCTAAAGGAAATCAGCTAAAAGGGGTAAAAAAGGTTTTGTTCTTTTGGGCTGTTCGCCTGGGTTTGCGTTATGAGCTACCAGAAGATAGCGGCTGGTTTTATAAGAAGAAACTTGCCCTTGCCGACAAACTAATTTTTTCTAAATGGCGTGAAGCACTGGGTGGAAATATTCAAACCTCCGGATGTGGAGGCGCCAGCCTTCAACCCAGGCTGGAACGTGTTTTCTGGGCTAGCGGAATCCAGATTATTAATATGTACGGACTGACGGAAACATCACCGGTTATTACCATTAACCGACGTAGTAAACCTAATCTTAAACTAGGATCCGTAGGTACATTGATTGATGGAGTGGAAATGAAAATTGCTGAAGACGGAGAGATATTATGCAAAGGACATAACGTGATGTTGGGCTATTACAAAGACCCTGAATTAACTGCACAGGTTTTTGATGAGGATGGCTGGTTTCATACCGGAGATATTGGTCAGCTCCTTGAAGGAAAATATCTGGAAATTACAGATCGTAAAAAGGAAATATTTAAACTCTCCAGCGGGAAATTTATCGCACCGCAGATTATTGAGGGAAAGCTCAAAGAATCAGCCTTTATTGAGCAATCAATGGTAATTGGAGAACAAGAAAAATTTGCCAGTGCCCTGATAACTCCAAATTTTAACTATTTATCTGAATGGTGCAAAAAAAACGACTTCCCCTGTGATGAAAAAGACACATTATTTGATAATCCAAAGGTTAGAGACCTGTTTAATCAGGAAATTAATCAAATAAACAAGAAATTAAACCAGCACGAAAGAATTTCACGTCATCAATTGGTTCCTCACACCTGGGGCCCTGATTCAGGAGAGCTTTCTCCAACACTCAAATTGCGCAGAAAGTTTATTCTGGAAAAATATGCGAATGAAATTGTAAATATTTATGTTAAAAAAGCAGTTGTGTAGACTGCCTACTTCATTGATTGTAAATTCAGCAATGTGCTGCTGAGAAAAAAAATGAATGCAGGCAAGGCTTGGTAATGTAAGTTTTAGAGAAAAAGCTTAGAAGATATGAACTATGATGTGATTGTTATTGGAGGAGGTCTCGGGGGTTTGACTGCCGGAGCAAAATTAGCGAAAGAAGGAAAGAAGGTGCTGTTACTGGAGCAACACGATCGCCCAGGAGGTTGTGCAACAACTTTCAAGCGTAAGGACTTTACCATGGAAGTGGGTTTGCATGAGATGGATGGCTTGCATGCAGGGGATATGAAAACCCGGATCTTTCGTGACCTGGGAGTAATGGACGAAGTTGTGTTTCTTAAGGTTCCTGAATTTTACCGTTTTATAAATAGCCGATATGATGTGACTATATCTCATAAGCCTGAAGAAGTTCAGGAAACCCTGAGTAAGATTTTTCCCAATGAGGAAGAAGGCATTAAAGCCTATTTCTATCAGTTGATGAATATCCGCAAAATCATTAAAGAGGCCGGAGATAAACCTGAAAAAACAATCGGTGAATTCATGGATTCTATTATTAATGATGAGGATCTAAAATTGATACTTCTCGGTAACCTTGGTTATTTCCACGATGACCCATATAGCCTGTCATTGAATTATTACTCCATGGCTCAATCCAGTTATTACCAGGGAGGGGGGAACTTTATTCAAGGAGGTTCCCAGGTTTTATCAGATTATTTAATGAAAGCAATTTCATCTAAAGGAGGTACGGTGCTCCTTAATCATCTTGTAAAGGAGATTATGGTTGAGGATGACACAGCAATTGGAATCAGGTATCAATCACTAAAACAAAAGAACGAAGAACTAAAAGCTGCTTACGCCAGCGTGATAGTGGCTAATGCATCTATTCCACAGGTTGCCGGCAAACTTCTTCCTAAAACCCATGGTGAACAAATTGTTAATGAAATAAGCCATCTGGAACCTGCAGCCTCGTTATTGACTGTATATTTTGGCTTTAATAAGAAGCTAAAAGATATTGGGAGCCACCATTATTCAACATTTATTTATAACGAATCAATTAATAAACTGGCAGATATCCGACCTAATAATCATGCTGATTTTAATCAGAGGAGTTTCACTTTTGTTGATTATTCCCAGGTCGATTCAAAACTTGCCCCCGATAATAAGGCGGTGGGGGCTGTATGTTGCATTGATTACACAGCAGACTGGGAAAATTTAAATAAGGAGGATTATAGAAAAAGAAAAGATCAGGCTGCACAATCATTTATTGACAGGCTTGAAAAACTAATTCCCGGTTTCCGTAAGGCAGTGGAATATTACGAAGTAGGAACAGCAAGAACAGTTGAGCGCTATACCCTTAACCCACAAGGTGCAGTGTATGGATTTGCCCAGACTCCATTACGAGTGAAAACAGTTATTAAAAGTCCTGTAATAAACCTGTATTTTGCATCGGCATGGACACAAACAGGCGGGGGCTTTTCCGGCGCTGTTTTTAGTGGTTATTTATGTGCCATGGATGTGCTAAGGAAAAGATGAT
>JAYEGO010000553.1:0-8469 GCA_034659155.1 Bacteroidota bacterium
AAATATTCTTCGCCATGTGGCTATGGGTTCAACCAATAAAGAAATTGGAGAGAAGCTTTTCATAAGTATACATACTGTAACAACTCACAGAAAGAATATAACTCAAAAGCTTGGTATTAAAACTGTGTCTGGTTTAACGGTCTATTCTATTCTTAACGGGATAATAAATCTTGAGGAAGTATCGGGATAGAAACTAAAAGCTGAATTATTTCGAAATATGCAGAAAACATAAGGAACACCAGGGCTTTTGACAGTTCTAAGGAGTAATTGAGTTTTATGATTTGCAATTCAGGGAATTTCAGGAGTAAAGCAAAAATATTGAAATGGGTAAATTCAAATATGTGGATTAATTTTTTTCCTGACTTCGACACAAAAAACATTGACGTCATGCATAAAACAGGGAAGATCTACAAACTGATGGATATTACAATTAGTTATTTCCTTGAATTTAGATGTTTTCACTAACTCCCTTAAGATTTTGTGTTTAATCACAGCTATTTGCCACAAAGTGGCTAAATTTTATTAACCGTCCTGGAACGGGGCGGTTTAATGACAGATATTTTCTATAAACTATAATTCACCCCCATTCGGGGATGAAGTTTAGCGAGCAGCTGTAACCCTCCTGATTCCGGAGTACCGGAATCAGGAGGGTTATTCAAATACTGCCCCTTCAGGGCAAATAAACGGGATGATATGGAACTATATTTTTAGCTTTTAAAAAAATTTCCCCTGTTTTGTGCAATGCATTACCCAAATTGTGATTTGTGAAAATTTAATGCGCTGATAATCAGAGATGAATCTTAAGACCGTTCACGTTGCGCACAAAACAGGAGAACATTTGATTTTTCATATGAATCAAGCTTACCCGGGGGGCTATTTATATTTTGCTCCCCGACGATGAATGTCGGGATTTTCAACCTACGGAGCACTGATGCTGATCTTCAGTACCGACATCAGTTCGCAAGGCCGGGACCCACTTAGCGCAGCTTGCGTCAAAAGGTAAAAGCTCAGATTCCATTTTGGGTGACCCTGTGTCGAAGTCAGGAAAAGTCGTTTTTTTCTGTCCTGGAAACTTCTTAGACCTGGATCCCCATAAACAGAACATCATCTACCTGGTCAAGGTCTCCTTTCCAAGTTTCAAAGTTCTTCTTAACATGCTTGTATTGATCATCCATATTTTTATCATGGATATCCTCGAGTAGATTCTTTAACCTGACCATTTTAAGTTTTTTACCTATTGGTCCACCAAATTGATCGGGATACCCATCAGAAAACAGGTATACTACATCTCCCTTATCCAGTTGGTATTCCTGGTCTTCAAACACCTTACCTGTTAAGGTATCTCCACCAATAGAACTTCTATTGCCCCGGATATAATACTGCTCTCCCTTATGGAACATTATAATTGGACGCATGGCAGAAGAAAATCTCAGGTGATTTGTTCTTGTGTTAAATTCACAAACAATCATATCCATTCCATCGTTTGAAGTATGAACCTCAAGATTTTGATTCAGGGAAGCCGTAATTTCCTGGTCAAGAATACTCAAAAGACTGGAAGGTTTTATGTTGGGATTTCGTGCTACAATATCTTTAATCAAAGTTGAACCAATCATAGACATAAAAGCTCCCGGAACACCATGACCTGTAGAATCGGCACAAACAATTACAAACCGATCATTGTCAACCCTATCCCACCAATAAAAGTCTCCACTAACAATGTCTCTGGGCCTATAAAAAACAAATGATCCCGGGAAACTATCTTTAAGTTTTTGTACAGGTGGAAGAATACTAGCCTGAATTCTCTGGGCATAATTGATGCTATCGGTAATTTCTTTGTTCTTAAGTTCAATCTCATCTTTTTGCTCAACAACTTCCTTTGTTCTCTCATCCAGTTTCTTTTCTAAGAAAGCCTGAAACTTTTTCTGCTTCCTTTCTCTAAATATAATGATAGCTACAAGCAATGAAACGAGAAGAATTGAAAGAAATAGATAAAACCACCATGCTTTCCAAATTGGTTTTCGAACTAGAATCTCGAAACTAAAAGCCTCTGCTGAAGTTTCGAAATCAGCATTAAAGGCACGCAATAAAAACTTGTATTCTCCATCATCAAGCCTGTTATAAATGACTTCAGATGCAGTGGTATAAGGAGACCAATCACTATCATAATTTTCAAGTTTATACTGATATACAACCTTCTCCGGATTGCTATAACTAATTCCCACAAAGTCAATTTTCAATTCGTAGCTTGCATAAGGCATTACAATTCTTTTTGAAAAAGGAATCTCCTCTTCATTAAATTGTATGGAATTGACACTTACTATAGGAGGCTGACCTGTTTCTTTATCCATCCTGTAATCGTAAAGCATCACTCCCTGGGTTGTACCAAGCAATACTCTTGCATCCTTTTCAATCATTCCTGAATTAGGATTTGCATCTCCCAGTATTCCACGTTCCTGGCCACATGTATTTATTATTTTATCTTTTTCAGAAATCCTGCTATAACCCTGCCTGTGCCCCACCCATATCCTGTTTTGGTTGTCTGTAAAAATGCTATAACAATAATTAGACATCAATCCTGTCTCCATTGTCACACTAAAAACAGTATCGGAAGTAAAGTGTAAAACCCCATTCCCATAAGTTGCTGCCCACACATCTCCCCTATTGCTCTTTGCAATTTGCCGGAAATCTATCCTGATTCCTGCAGAAGGAAATTTAGATTTAACCACACTGGTCCCTGAAATATAATAAAGAACATCACTCAGGGTAGAAATCCAGAGTTTTTTATCCTGATCCATGTAAAGATGACTGATATTGTTGTGTGGGAGTCCATCGGTTGTAGAAAAGTGTTTGCGGTTACCTGAGGTAAGATCAAATAAGAAAATACCATTATTTGTTGCAAGCCATAACTTCCCATCTTCATGAATAATATGATTTATGGACTTTTCATTGTCATCATTTGAAACAAAAAAGGGATTGGCTCTTCCTGATGTTAATGACAGAAGATACAAACCACTTTTTCTTGTACCAACCCAAAGATTCTTACCATGCAAAGCCAGCGAAGTTATTTGATCAGCAGGCAAACCATTGTTTTTTCCAAAAGATTTAACAATTTGCATGCTTTTACTATCGAATATTGCAATTCCTTTATCCCCGGCAAAATAGTAACTGGACTCATCAGATATAATTGAGTTTATACTATTTCCGGGCATGTCTTTATCCATACTCAAAAAGGTAAAGGCCTCATCCATAAGGATTGATATTCCATTACCAGCTGTACCAATCCATACATTTTTTTCAAAATCCTGAAATACAACCTGAGTAGTATTGCCTACCAGTCCATTCTTAGTATTAAACAATTGATAGTCCAGAACTTTTTCCTGGCTATCCTCCAGATATAATTTTACTACTCCCGATCTAAATGTGCTTACCCATAGTTCTCCTCGCTTAGTTTCAATAACGGAACGAATATTTGGTCGTTTTATATCAATATCCCGGCTAAGATCGAATACATTAAAATGATCGGTTTGAGTTCCGGGTTTTAGTAAATAAAGACCTTTATCCTCAGTCCCCACATACAGGTTTTCTGAAAAAGGTCCACTATAAAGAACATTGATCCTTGTGGAAGGTATTTGATCAAGTTTAGAAATTAATTGAGGTTTTTGATTTCCTTTCGGAAAGGAATATAGCATCAGCCCATCATTCGTGCCCACCAATAATCTGCCATTTGGATCTTTCCCTATAGAAAATATTAATCCAACTTCAAGCTTATGAAAAATTATATCATGAGGATTAAATGGATCAATCTTGATGAGGCCTCCATTTTGCATAGAAACAATAATGTTCCCATTCTGACCCTCAACCAAACCTGTTATTGCTCCTGAGGTATATTCATTGAGATTGTAATTAGTAAACTGCTGTCCATCATACTGAATAACAAGGCCATTGTTACTCCCAAACCAAAGAGATCCAAGGCTATCTTTCATACTACAATTAAAGAAACTCTCTGAAAGGGAATCTGGCAGGAAATCTGTACGAAATTCAAAGCCATCAAACCTACTTAGTCCGGAACCGGTTCCAATCCACAAATATCCTGATTCATCCTGATTTATGGTATAAATAAACCTGTTGCTAAGACCATCCTCTGTACTGTAATTCTTCAAATGAAAATCCTGGGCATATGAAATTCCAGTAAATCCAAATAAAGCTATTAAGAAAGTACAAAGATACCTGGCAGGCTTATGGTTCATGGTTAAAGATTTTTACTATTCTTCTTTCTCCTCCTCAATTGTGATCATTGGCTGATATTTAGGGACACCCCCTATGGGGATATTGAAAAAGGGCATTGCTTCACCAAATTGATTTTGCACAGAAATAACCACATTATTATTGATCACTACAGGATATTGTTTCTTCACAAATCTAAAATCCAGGGATTTACCAATTTCGGCA
The DNA here is from genome assembly GCA_034659155.1 of Bacteroidota bacterium. Lineage (GTDB taxonomy): Bacteria > Bacteroidota > Bacteroidia > Bacteroidales > VadinHA17 > JAYEGO01. Next base: position 4,450 of record JAYEGO010000553.1, read on the forward strand.
GGATTGATGCTAAATTCACTATCGGCCCACACATCTTCTGCTGAGACTTTATTTCCTTTAAAAATTCTTACAACTGAAAGCGCATGGATTCCTCCATCACTATCCCAATCAAAATTCCATTGCCGCACAGAAACTGTACCTTCTTCAACATAAGGATATATATGGGAAACATTTTCTGAACTATTCCACATCCTGAAAGTATACTCATATGTAAAGGCTTTACCACCCTCAATTGGTATATTAAAATCAGCATCGGTACTCAGGTAATATTGGTAAAGGTTCCCGTCATCTCCATCCAGCCCTTCGGTTATCATTTTAAAAACATAGCCTTGAAAATCTTTTGAAAATTCACCTTCCTTTGGGTTAAATGGTCCAAAGACATACCAACCCTCATCATATTCAGGATCAACCCCAAATTTTTTTGATGCCAGCAGGTTTCCACTCTTATAATTGCCAATTGGTTCTGTTCCCCTGGCATCGTCCTCTGTCCAGCATGTGGCACCCCCATAAATTGAAAATTCAGTTGTGGTATTAAAAAAGCCATTGATTTCATCTACTTCCCCGCCACAATCCGGATCAAATACTTTAATATAAACCGGATCTTCAAATTCCGTTGGGATAAGGAAAAAGAAAACCTGGCAAAAGTCATCATCCCCCCAGTAAGTTTCTGCCTTATTCCCAAAAGTCACAAGGTATGGTATATTTTCATCCTGAGCCGGAACCGGCTGAGCAAACAAGCCCGTAATAAAAGCTAACTGAATAAAAACTATTTGTATATATTTTATCATACTATCATTTACTTCAATCATTCAAATAACGTGCCTGTTTTTTTTCTTTAGTACAAACAAATTTATCATTCCTGTTGGGGCTCAAGCACTACAATATTTTTATAGCTACAAAATTCTTCTATCTCACCAAACTTATCCTCAGTACTTTTTATTAAAAGGCGAATCATATAAGTTCCTTCAACCTGAAAAATGCATTTAGGTTCCTTAAGTTTTGACCTGGTCCCATTATCAAAATCCCATAAATACTCAGCAATTTCTATTCCTGGAAGATAGGTCCCCTCAGAAGTAAGTTCAATTTGAGTTCCGGTATAGCAAGTATCTACTGCCTTAATATAAACCTGTTTTCTGGCCTTGGCTTCCACAAGGCTGTAAGATTGTTCAAGGTATGTTTCCTGGGTGGTTAGGGTGTCCCGTACATCCAGGCGTATATCATACACTCCTGGCTTTTCATAACAATGTCGAACTTTCACTCCATTCAGTATGGTTCCATCCCCAAGGTCCCAGCTAAATACCAGATTTGGAACTGAATCCAAATCAGACATCTGCCTGTCATAAAAGATATAACAATATTTATTTTCTTTTTGCTCCTGGCAACCCACCATTAAGGGCACATTAGATTCAAAAGAATAAATATCATCTACTCTGTTCCGGTTAGAAGAAAAATATCCGGAAGAAGCAGTATTATTAGAAATAAAGCCAAAATCGTCAGCATTGCTATTAATCGGGGCTTCAAGAGGACTTGGAGCAGTCCATTTCCCCGTTAAATAAGCACTTGAGTATATATCCAATCCTCCCTTAGAACCCGCCCTGTCAGATGAAAAATACAAGACCTCATCTGAAAGAATATAAGGATAAAGCTCTGATCCGGCAGTATTGATCTCAGGCCCAAGGTTCTCTGGTTTTGTCCATCTGCTTCTAACCAGACGGCTTACATAAATATCAGATTTACCATATCCCCCTGGCATATCCGATGAAAAATATAATGTTTGTCCATCACTACTCAAACTTGGATGTGCAACTTTAAAGGAGGGATCATTGTGTTCAAAAGCGCGTATATTAACCCACTTTGTTCCATTATAGCGGGAGTAAAATAATCCATAGTTATTCTCCTTGTTTTTTGTTTTCTTATCTGTAGATAAATTGCGTGTGAAGAATAGAGTTTTAGTTTCCTCGTTATAAGCTGAAGGGCCTTCATTAAAAACGCTGCTTAATTCCTTTGATAAGATCTTCGGGGAGCCCCATTTTAAACTATCTTTTCTTTCCACCATAAACATATTCAAAAGCCGGCTGTTGTCAGGGGTCTTGTAATCAATCAGCACATTGCTTTTTCTGTCGGAACAAAAAATCAAACCATTTTCAAAAACTACAGGAGCAAAATCGTTATATACCCTGGAACTGAAAGGCAATAGCTTCACCCTGTAGAGATCCTGTGCCTGGGCAAAATCAACCAGAAGCAGAAGAAATCCGAAAAGTATATATTTTCCAATTCTGTTCATGCTAGAAAAATCTAGGACTTAAAGCCTCAATTTTAAAACCAAATTCATACCTGAGAATTATTTCATGTATTCCATTCATAGCTGAATTTAATCCTCCCAGAGAATAATCGTAGGCATAACCAAGCATTAACTGCCTGTTTATATGCAATTCAATATTTCCAACGATTACCGGGTTTGGATAAGATCCCCCGGATCTATAGGATACCCCAATCCAGAATCTATTATCTAGAAAAATAAAACTACTATTTATATCATATCGCATTGCATCATAATCGGTTCTGTAGCTAATCAGAAAAGAAGGCTTCCACTTAAATGATGCTGACTTTCCAATTAACACTCCTCCTGTTAACATATAGGTGTAATTCGAAGGGCTCAGGGAACCTTCATATTTCGTACTTACCGAATCAATAATATTAAGGCCATAATTCAGCATATCTGGAACAGAGGCACCAACAAAAAATCTGGGAGTATAATAATAAAGCCCAAATCCTACACCTGGATGAACCCGTTTTTCCTCCACCTGTGTGAAGGCCGGATCAGTCTGATCTAAAAGACCCGATAACAAGCTTCCCATATCTTCATTTATCATAGAAACACCGGCCTTCAAGCCCAGAGAAAGTTTTCCTTCTCCTAAATTAACCCGATATGCATAATTCAGAAACATTTGTGTATTCTTTGATACACCATAACTCTGGTTCATGATAAACAGGCCAAAAGCCAGTTTTTCATTTTTCAAAGGAGCATGAGCACTAAAGGTCATGTTTGCCGGGGACCCTTCAATACCAGCCCATTTTCTCTGGTATAGCATTGAAACATTAAAAACCTCTCTGCTACCGGAATAAGCAGGATTAATAGCAAGACCATTTATCCAGTACTGGCTATACGAAAGATCATTTTGTTGAGCATTACTTAATGCATACAACATTAAAAAGAAGAAAAACAATATGTACTTAATTTTTCTCAAACTAATTTCCTTTGATTACAAAGTAACCTGAAACTGTTTGTGGGTTACTTCCTTTTATCTTAAGAACATAATAATAAGTTCCATCAGGCAATGGGTTATTACTCTTATCCCTGCCATCCCAGCAATTTGAATTATCTACCATAGAACAGCTATAGTTGTCAATTTGAAACAAAACTGCTCCCATTCTGTTGAAAATTGTAAGTTCATTTTCAATATTCTCAATATTCTCAATATAAAAGTAGTCATTCCCGCCTGTTTTATCTTCAGGAGACATCCCTTTTGAAATAAACGGATCTTCCTGAACTACAACTTTAATAACATCAGTCTGGTCAAATTGAGGACAGTCTCCTCCTCCACTGCTTATGGTAAGCAGAATCTCATTTTCTCCACTATCCATTTCTTGAGCAATGGTTGAAACTCCCTGTGGTACACTGAAGCTTCCTCCGCCAAAATTAAAAGTCCAGTTGATATCTCCTGTTAAATATGCATTGGCGGAAAGACTGATATCCTTAATAAAGGCCGCCAGAGTGGTATCTGTCACATCCGGAATAATTTGTGCTGCAGAAGGAGTATCCCAAAAAGTGTAATCAGCTAAATCTGTGGCATCTGGGCATATACCATTACTTGTAGTCCATGTAAGTGTATAAACCCCCTGGTCAGAGGCAGTTGCCTGGGTAGTGGGATCAGCTGGATCTGTAAATCCAACCTCAATGGGACCTGTCCATAAGCCTGTGCCAAATCCGAGGGTAGCATTCAGATTTGCAGGACCCAG
>JAYEGO010000554.1:0-2013 GCA_034659155.1 Bacteroidota bacterium
ATAATAAAATAAAAGTTTATTGAACGGGAATTATGAAAAAAAACTTGTTAGTTTTATTTGAATCATGAACCGTCAAGCTGGAAAAACTGAACAAAACAGGAGTGACTCAAAAAGTTGATAATTTGCGCTTTCAAATGAATGAGGATAATTTTATATTTGTCAATACGTTAATAAAGTAAACATTTTCCTCCATGTCCAGAAGAATTAAATTTTTTGAATTCCTGTTCAGTAAGATTTTTTTGAAAAATCTGGGAATTGCCCTGGTACTCTCTATAGTTTTGATATTTGTTTCCATGTTATGGCTTAAAATATTTACCCATCACGGGAGAACCAGACCAATTCCGGATTTTTATGGTTTAACTCTGACTGAGGCTGAAGGAGTTGCAAGTGATAATAAGCTTAAAGTGGAAATAGTGGATTCTATCTACAGTATCAGTTCTGAGAGGGGCACTGTTGTGGAGCAAAATCCCGGGGTGGGAAAGATGGTTAAGAAAAACCGAAGAATATTTTTAATTATTAATGCAATAAACAGTGAAACGGTAATTATGCCTGATGTAGTTGGAATTACACACCGACAGGCAAAGGCCACCCTGGAGATGACAGGACTTGAAGTGGGAAGATTGAGCTATGTTCATGATATTGCGGTAAACAGTGTTTTGAAGCAAATGTATAAGGGTAAGGAAATTGAATCTGGAGATACAATTCCTAAGGGTGTTAGCATTGATCTGATCCTTGGAACGGGCTTGAGCAATCGAAAGACTCTGGCTCCTGAATTAATCGGGATGAGTTTTGAACATGCCAGGAACAGGATTCTTAGTGCTTCATTAAATATTGGTGCTGTGTTGTATGATGAAACTGTTTTATCTGAAGAAGATTCCATTGAAGCCTTTGTATGGAAGCAAAATCCGGAATACAATGAGGACAGGAAAGTAAGACTGGGCTCACCGGTGTATCTCTGGCTTAGCCTTGATTCATTGAAGTTGCCACAACCCGACACTACAAATTTAGTTTCTCTTATTCAGGATGAAAATATTCAGGTACTATAAATATATACTGCTGCTTTTTTTTAGTCTTCCAGCTTTGCTTTTGGCTCAGGAAAAAGTTGTTGAACTTGAAGAAAATCCTGTTCTAAGAAAGGAGAGCAAAACCATGATGCCTGTGCTTAAGTCCTTTCTTGCACCCGATACACTTGATCTACCCTTCTTTGATGATTTTACCAGGGAGACCATTTATCCATCTCCTGAGAAATGGGAAGACCAGGACGTATTTGTAAACTCTTCTTATGGAATAAATCCTCCTTCTGTTGGAGTAGCTACATTTGATGTTTTAGATAGTGCAGGCTTGATCTATGAACATGCAAATACTGAATCATTCATTGCAGATTATTTAACTTCCAGACCAATTGATCTTACATCTGCCGGATCGGCAGTCTATTTGAGTTTTTATTACCAGCCAAAGGGCCATGGCGATTATCCTCAAGCTAAGGACTCTCTTATTCTTGAGTTTATTGCCCCAACCGATACTGCCTGGAATCGGGTGTGGAGCATGCCCGGACCGGGAAATGACACTTTACAGGATTTTAAACAGGTTCTCATCCATGTTGATAGCCTCAAATACCTGGATAAGGGGTTTCGGTTCAGATTTTTAAATATGGCAAGCATCTCTACCGATGTAACCAAACCTGGGCGGAGAGCAAATTCAGATCATTGGAGCATTGACTATATTCTCCTGGATTCTGACCGGTCTTCCACAGATACTGTTCCCCATGATGTGGTGGTAGCAGCACCCCTCCAGTCTATTCTTAACAATCATGAATCTATGCCATGGAAACATTTTAATAAAAATATTTACAATGAAATGGGTGGCTCTATTCCTATTCGATATACAAATTTAGATTCAATTACAAGGAATGTAACCAGGGATTTTCAAATATGGGATGTATACGATGATCTTGAGCTTCATGCTTATTCTGCAGGGGCATTGAACATCAGCCCGTGGCAGACTATAGATTAC
>JAYEGO010000555.1:0-2013 GCA_034659155.1 Bacteroidota bacterium
TAAAGAAGAAGTATTAAAGTTTTTGAAAGAATATAATCTTGATTACGATGAACGATATTTATGGGATTGATTATATTGCCCTTTCAGGGCGAAAATAGAATTACTTTGATGTTTTTTCATAGGGCGGATGCCCTATGCTAAGTTATTTTTGGCTTTCAGCCAAGCCATATATTCATCTGACAGTCTCTTTTTAATTAGTACCTTACTCCCATTGTTCCATAAAACATATCAGAGCCAAGCATTACTAAATAATTCATGTTTTTATTTTTTTACGGTTGTAAACAACTCCCAATCAAAACCATCCATTTTATCTTTGATCTCTACCTCGGGGGCAGTAAGGGCATTTCGAAAAGGAGTTATTCGAAAATACATAAGGTAATTCGGTAATATTAAGTGAAAATTTACCTTATAAAAAACACAAATATGTTGTATTTTGCAGATAATGTAAGCGGTAATTACAACTGCAGAGTTTTCGGTAAATAAGAGTGCAGAGAAAATGGCAACAATAGTACACAACTCTTATCGGATTAAAAGTATTAAAAATATCATTGTTTAAAAATTGTTTTTCTATTTTTCATTCTGTATCCTATTCCTGTTAGATTTATAACCTCACAACGGAACAATAATCGATCCAGCAAGGCTGAAGCCAGCACCTCATCATCAAGCATTTGCGCCCATTGTTTAGGCGCTTTATTGGTTGTAATAATGAAGGATGTTTTCTCAAATAGCTGATTTATGAGATTGAACAAGCTGACGGCGACTCCTTTTTCAATTGGGAACATCATAATATCGTCAATGACAATAAGATGAGCTTTAGACAGTCGTTTGTAATCAGCTGCAGCGGTTCGGGTAATATCTTTCATTTTCAGCATCTGGATAATATCATCCATTGTTCTAAAGTAGGCCTTGAAGCCACGTTTTATTGCATCATTGCATAACCCTGCGGCTATATAGGTCTTCCCTGTTCCAGATGGCCCCATCAGTACGATGTTAAAAAGTTGTTCGATCCAGTTGAGTTCCCTGAGTTGATTAAGCTGGGTTTTTGACAGTCCGTTTTCTACAGTAAAATCATATTGATCCAGGTCATGAACCAAAGGTAGCCTGGCTGCTTTGGTTCTCCGTTCCAGGTCCTTGGCTTCGCGATGGATGGCCTCTGTAGTCAAGAAATTGATTGTGTAATCAATGTAGCTTATTTGCTCGGTCTCGGCTTCCATGATCACTGGTTCAAGACCGGCTACGATCCCACTGAGTCTGAACCGGCGGCAATAATCGATAATTAATTGTTTCTTTTCCATATCAGTTCTTCATTATTTTTTCGTAATCCAGGATATTGCTGGTGTCAGGTATTATCTCGTTTATCTTTTTATTGATGCTTAGTGAGACTTGCTTTACCACAGGCATTTTATGACCGTTGGCTTCTCTTTGCAGGATATATTTATCCATTACTGCCTCAAAATCTTTTGCACTATAGATCCCATCTTCTACGCAACGTTGAAGGGTCATCATGAGACTATCGGCATCAGCTTTGGCCACACACTTGCGGATGTGTAAGAACTGGTCCCGTGCATATCGTGGCTTTTCTTTCCGGATCCGTTCCAGGTACATCAGGGCCTTGTCCTTGTCCGGGAAGATAACTGCCACATCCCGCATAAGGTTGTCGAGCTTCTTTGATTTATCCCTTTTATGATCGGTATTGGAGATAACCCTGCCTCTGTCCAGGCTGATCTCATGAGTGGCGATTTGTCTGCCATGCTGATCTTTGATAATCAGTTCACCATCCTTTGTTTGGATGGATATATAAGTTCCCCGGCCTTTGTATGTGCCTTCCGGAAGACTATAGAGGTTGCTTTTGTAATACACAGAGTTGTCCTGCCTGACAGGATAAGTAGGTTCAGGTTCATTAAAGACATAAGAAGGGACCTCCAGCAAATGGTTTTGCTCAATCAGCCACAGATCCTTTGGCTTTTGTTTGGTAACCGCATGTGGCATGCCGTTGGCTGTGCGTCCCAGCCA
>JAYEGO010000556.1:0-2013 GCA_034659155.1 Bacteroidota bacterium
TTCCATTATTCAGATTTGAATAGAACAAAGAAAATAGTTTTAACAAAAACCTGTTTTATTTCAGTTTTCTTTGATAAAAAAATTCATAATTTTGAAGTCCTAAATGAAAATCTATGAATTCATGAAGAATAAATTATTACTTGGAGATGAGGCTCTGGCACAGGGTGTTCTAGATGCCGGTATATCAGGTTGTTATGCATATCCGGGTACTCCCTCCACCGAGATAATGGAATATATTCAAAATAGCAAATTAGCCCTTGAAAGGAATGTTCATCGCAGCTGGTCTACCAATGAGAAAACCGCTATGGAAGCTGCTCTTGGAATGTCTTATGCCGGAAAAAGGGCAATGGTCAGCATGAAACATGTTGGGCTAAATGTTGCTTCGGATGCATTTATGAATTCTGCAATTACCGGGGTAAATGGAGGTTTGGTAGTTATAGTGGCAGATGACCCGTCAATGCATTCTTCCCAGAATGAACAGGATTCCAGATTTTATGGGAAATTTGCCTTGGTACCAATTTTTGAACCCTCTAATCAGCAGGAAGCCTATGATATGGCTTATGAAGCCTTTGATCTTTCTGAGAAATACCAGGTGCCTGTAATGATAAGGATTACTACAAGGTTAGCTCATTCCAGATCAGGTGTTCAGACTAAAGCCGTCAGAGAAATGAACCAAACCAAGCTTCCGGGAGATATGCGACAGTTTATCTTGTTGCCGGCTATTGCAAGAAAGCGCTATAAAGGTTTGTTATCCAATCAGGAGCATTTCACATCCGAATCTGAACAGTCACCCTACAATCAGCTTATTGAAGGGAAAAACAAGTCCATCGGAGTAATTGCCTGTGGATTGGCTTATAACTATTTAAGAGAAAGTTTGAAGGGAACTCCTTTAGAGTATCCAATTCTGAAAATTTCACAATATCCGGTACCTGTTAATATGATTCGCAAATTTGCTGGCAGCTGTAAGGAATTGTTAGTTCTTGAAGAAGGCTACCCTATTGTGGAAGAATCCTTAACCGGATTGCTAAATATGGATTACAAAGTAAGTGGACGCCTGGATGGAAGTTTGCCCCTGGATGGAGAACTAAATTCTGATCATGTATCCAGGGCACTGGGAATTGAATTGCCAGCTTCGAAAGAAATCCCATCCCTGGTTGCCAACCGGCCTCCTACACTTTGCCCGGGTTGTGGTCATACAGATGTATTTTTAGCCTTAAACGAGGCTCTTGCCACTTATGGAAAAGGAAGAGTATTTTCTGACATAGGCTGCTACACACTAGGTGCTCTTGATCCGCTCAATGCAATTGACACCTGTGTGGACATGGGAGCCTCAGTTACCATGGCTGTTGGGGCTGCCGATGCAGGACTTATTCCGGCAGTTGCAATGATAGGCGATTCAACTTTCACTCATTCAGGTATGACCGGATTACTGGATGCGGTGGTAAAAAAATCGCCAATCACCTTAATTATTTCTGACAATGCAACTACCGCCATGACCGGGGGACAGAATTCTGCCGGTACCGGTTCCCTGGAAAAAATTTGCCTGGGATTGGGAGTTGATCGGGAACATTTAATAATGATGATCCCTTTAAGGAAGAATCATGATGAGAATATTGATATAATGAAGAAGGAACTTGAATATAATGGGGTTTCTGTGATTATAGCACAACGAGAATGTGTTCAGACAGCTGCTCGTGATAAGAGAATAGCAGCAGCATTAAAGCGTAAGAAGGTAGCTAATACATAAAATTCGAACTAATGAAAAGTGATATTATACTTGCAGGGGTTGGAGGACAAGGAATTCTTTCTATAGCTGCCGTAATTGGCTATGCGGCCCTTAACAGGAATTTGAATCTTAAGCAGGCGGAAGTGCATGGTATGAGCCAGAGAGGGGGTGCTGTTCAGTCCAACCTTCGAATTTCAGATGAAGAAATATCTTCAGATTTAATTCAATCAGGAATGGCAGATTTAATTCTTTCTGTTGAGCCTATGGAGTCTTTGAGATATTTGCCA
>JAYEGO010000557.1:0-2007 GCA_034659155.1 Bacteroidota bacterium
CATTCATGAATATCTTGTTCAGGCAATATCAGTAGGTGGACAAGCGATCAACAAGTCTCCATTGATGCCGGCCTGGGGACAGACCCTTACAACTGATGATGTTGAGCGGCTTGCAACTTACATAAGTAATTTTAGTGCTGAAACTCAAGATGACCGGTAGAAGTAATTAGCCTTTTATGTTATATGGCAAGGGATTAAATGGAACTGAATAATGTGCCACTCACAATGGGAAATGAACAACGAAAGCCGCATCGAGCGGTGTAGACAGTTAACGGAAAACAGCCGGTATCTCAAAAATTACTTTTGTACCAATGGGTTCGTCATTATCATTTTTCAGATTCTGGATATCCAATGTAATTTCTGTGTAATCCCTCATTATTATTTCCTTTTAAATTTCACATACATTTAAAGGATTTTTTTATTTAATTGATTACTTAAGCTTTTCCAGAAAACTGTTTAGGCCACAAACTGTAATATTTTTACTTAACAGATATTCTTCACTTTCAGGAACTATAATGAAGTTCTTTTTGGCCCCGATATCTTCAAAGGCGATTTTGTTTCCTTTGGTTAAGGTTGGTGCGGCTGAAAACTTTATCTCTATTGCATAAACGGGTTTGGAAGATTTGGTCAATACCAGGTCACATTCAGCACCTTGATGTGTTCGATAGAAATAAGACTCATAGGATGCTCCTGCAATTTGCAAAATCTGTTCGATTACATATCCTTCCCAGGAGTTTCCTTTTAATGGATTCCCTTCCAGCTCACCGGATGAGTTAATGTTCAATAGGTTGTGAAGAATGCCGGTATCGCGTAAATACACTTTAGGCGCTTTTACTATTCGCTTTTTTATATTAGGGTAAAATGGCTGCAATTGCCGGATCAAGAATGCATTCTCCAAAAAATCTATATATTTCTTCAGGGTTGTGGAGCTAACGGCAAGTGATCTGGCAATATTTGAATAATTAATTACCTGGGCATTTACATGGGACAGCATGGTCCACAGGTTCCGGATGGTATTCCTGTTGATATCCAGTCCAAGTATAGGTAAATCAGTATTAATATAAGTTCTTATAAAATTATCCAGCCATTGCTGCCATATATCGGTATTCTTTGAGAGAAAAGCATCGGGAAATCCTCCCTTAAGCCAAAGTTTATTTTGCGATCCTGTTTCCAATTCCAATAAATTGAATCCGGAAAGTTCAATATAGGCAATCCTTCCGGCCAGTGATTGGGAAGATTGCCTCAATAATAAAGGAGACGCTGAGCCCAGTATAATAAACCTGCCTGGCTCTCTTTTCATGTCAATCATAGGGCGTAAGACAGAGAACAGTTCGGGCATAAGCTGAATTTCATCGATTATAATACATTTGTCAATATGGTTCTCAAAAAACAAGACGGGATCGCTTAGCTTTACCCTGTCCCTGGGATTTTCAATGTCAACATAAACTGTTTCCTTTTCAATCTTTCTGATCAGTTGCTTTGCAAGTGTGGTTTTCCCCACCTGTCGGGGGCCAATAATCCCTGTTGCAGGGAAATTGTTGACTGTGTTCAACAGTTTTTTCTCTATAAATCTATGTAACATAAAGACAAAAGTACAAATATTCCATGAATATATCAAATGTGTGTTGAAAATATCATGGATAAAACAGGTTCAGGTGTTTCTTATTACCTTCAAGAGGAAAGTATAAATGGTTCACATGATCTTATTGATATTTCTGGAATGAGCTTCGTTTCGCATATCGCAATATTGTATCTTGATGGAAAAGTTATTTCTTCCGGTAAGTTCATCGTAAATTGAAAATAAATTATCTTTGCAATCCCATTCCTAATTCCACATTATTTTGGATTTTGAAGTTTGGAATTTGGATTTTTGAAGTGCGGGATGTAGCCCCTCGACATAGCTCGGGACAGGCTCCGACCCGATGATATTTTCCAGCCACCTTTTATTCAACCCCTTACAGCGTTTTCTTAAAACATTTGAATTTTTCTTAAAACTTTCTGAAAGTT
>JAYEGO010000558.1:0-2003 GCA_034659155.1 Bacteroidota bacterium
CATTTTAGGAGGTTGTGCTACTCTTATTGGGACTTCAACAAATTTGATCGTAAATGGATTGGTTGTGGATCAGGATATTATTCCGGGATTGTCTGCCTTAAATATTTTCGATTTTGTATATGTTGGATTTCCAATGATTATTATTGGTGCTATATACATCTATATATTTGGAAATAAAATTCTTCCGGATAAAATTGCGGAAGAAAATACATCAACAGAAAACAATAGAAATTACCTGGTGGAAACACAGGTAAAGAAGAATTCAAACCTGGTTGGGAAAACTGTTGGTGAGTCAGGTTTGAGAAATATAAATGGTCTGTACCTGGTTGAAATTCGAAGACAAAACCGGGTTCTTTTTGTAGTATCCGATAGTTTACTGATTGAGGTAGGAGATCTACTTGTTTTTGCCGGTGATAAGGCACCAATTGCTGATCTTATGGATGCCAACTCGGGCCTCACAATACCTTCCGTTGGCATGCTTCACAGGAAGAAAAGAACAGAAGTAGTGGAAGTGGTTGTTTCACATAATTCTCTGTTTATTGGTAAAATTCTTAAACAGATCAATTTTAGATCCAGCTTTGATGCTGCAGTTATTAGCATACATCGTAACCAGGAAAGAATATCAGGTGAAATGCATGGTGTGGAAATTAAAGCCGGAGATGTTCTGCTTTTATATGCTGGCGATTTATTTCGGGAGAGAATTCGCGATACACGGGATTTTTATCTGATTTCCAGGATAAAAGAATTTTCAAAGGTGGAAACTTATAAAATTGTAATCCTGGTAGGTGGGCTTTTCCTTGCTATTTTTCTTTCTGCATTTAAAATTATTTCACTTTTTATGGGCTTGATTATTCTATTGCTTGTTTCCTTTATTCTTAAGTTAACCAACCCCAAAGATCTTACCAGGAGTATTGATTATAACCTTGGTTTAATTATTGTTATGTCCCTGGCTCTTGGTATAGCAATGACAAAATCCGGTGCTGCTCCAATGTTTGCAAATTTTTTCATTTCCATTTTTACTCCTCTTGGGAAAGTCGGCATTTTGATTGGAATTTTTATTATCACTTCCGTTTTGGGTGCTTATATAACAGGGAAGGCTGCGGTAGCTCTTATTTTTCCAATTGCCCTGACTATGTCTCTTAAACTCGGACTTGACCCCAAACCTTTTATTCTGACTGTAGCTTATGCAGCAGCTGCCAATTTTATTACTCCTATTGGTTACCAGACAAATTTAATGATATATGGACCAGGCAATTATTCATTTAAAGATTTTTTTCGACTGGGTTTGCCCTTAACCATCTTGTATATGATTGTTATGGTTTCCATTTTAAGTTTGATATATTTTTAATTAAATGAGTTCAGAAGTTTATTCTTTACAATTTCTTTTATTAAAGGCATTAAGGCTATCCCTTATTGCGGGGGATGCCATTATGGAGGTCTATGGCAGATCTGATTTTAGTATTGAAATGAAAGAGGACAATTCACCCCTTACCCTCGCTGATAAAACTTCAAACTCAATAATTGTTGACGGTATTAAAGATTTTGGTATTCCTGTACTTAGTGAAGAAGGCTCTGAAATTTCCTGGGAAATTCGTAAGGACTGGGAAAGGTACTGGTTGATTGATCCCCTGGATGGAACCAAAGAGTTTATTAAGAGGAATGATGAGTTTACCGTTAACATAGCTTTGATGGAGAAGAATATACCCATCCTTGGTGTTGTTTATTTACCGGTACTGAAATGCCTCTATTTTGCCCTAAAAGGGCATGGCGCCTACAGACTTGAACAAGTGGAACAAGTAGATTTGAATGTTGAATTTGAGCAGATACTGAATAATTCAACTAGATTGCCTGATCAAAGGAAAGGTGAGGGTATAAAAGTCGTTGCCAGTCGCTCACATCTTTCACAAGAAACTGAAGTTTTTATCAAGGAACTTAAGGGAAAGGGTGAGAAAATAGATTTAGTACCTGCAGGTAGCTCATTAAAATTGTGCCTTATAGCAGAG
>JAYEGO010000559.1:0-2000 GCA_034659155.1 Bacteroidota bacterium
GATGCTTGCCCCGTGAAATCCTGTTTTACAGGAGTGGCTTTGCCACTATTTCACAGGGCTTGCATCGTTTTGAAAACAAATTCCTATTTTGATACCTCGTTAGCTCTGCTACGAGGTAGTTCATTTCTCGTAGAAGTGCATTTCACGGATGTACTGGTACACTTTTTCCGGCAGGAAATATTGAACATCCTTTCCTTCTTTTATGGATTTCCTTATGAAAACTGAAGATATCTCCATTAAAGGAGCTTGGGTGATCGTTATTTTATTTGGAACTTTTATGTTTTGTTCATCTTCAGAATAATCGGGCCTGGGATAAACTAATATTTGATAATTAGTAAGGATATTTTCAATGTTCTTCCATTTGTGTATGGTTCTCAAGTTGTCCGATCCCATGATGAGTGCGAATTCCCGTTCAGGGAATTTCTCTTCCAGATAAGTCAGTGTATCAATTGTATAGGATGGCTGGGGAAGCTTAAACTCAATGTCAGAAACTCTGAATCTTTGGTCATTTCCCAGGGCCAGGCGAACCATCTCCAGGCGCTGTCGCTCATCCAGAAGTGTGGATTTTTTCTTAAGTGGGTTATGAGGACTTACCACAAACCAAAGCTCCAATAAGTCAGTAAATTCAAGCATGTAGTTGGCAATGGCCAGGTGCCCAATATGAATGGGATTAAAGGATCCAAAATATAGTCCCGTTTTCATAAAGCGTATTATTTAACTATCTGTTTCCAGAAATTTGCGAATATGATTTTCAGCTTCTATTTTTGCTTTTTTAAGATCATCATTCACTACTATTACATCAAAATCCGATGCATATTCCAATTCCAGTATTGATTTTTGAACACGTTTCCTGATTTCATCTTCAGGGTCAGTTGATCTGCTCTTTAACCTTTTCTCAAGTTCCTCTACCGAGGGAGGCATGATAAAAATTGCAAGGGTATTATCAGGGAACTTTTTCTTCAGGTTCAATCCGCCAATCACATCTACATCAAAAATTACATGATTCCCTTTCGCCCAGATTCTCTCTATTTCAGAATACAAGGTTCCATAATAAAAATCAGGATAAACTTCTTCCCATTCTACAAACTCCCCATGCTCAATTTTAGATTTAAATTCCTCAACACTGAAAAAGTGATAATCTTTGCCATGATTTTCATTAGATCTTTTGGGACGGCTACAGGCTGAGACAGAAAAATCAAGTTCCAGGCCAGCATTGAGCAAGTGACGGACAATGGTAGTCTTCCCTGCACCCGATGGTGCCGATATAATAATCAATTTACCTTTCATAAACTTCTAAAATCTTAACTCGTTAATCCCTGTTCAATATTCAATTAATTTTTGCCTGAACTTCTAAAATCTTAAATCGTTAATCCCTGCCTGTCGGCAGGCAGGCTTGTTCGATATTCAATTCAATATATTCCTTATCATTAAATTGATTTAAGAACAAGGAACACCGATTAACGATTTTTGATTTATCTGCAAACATTTTATCATCATTTATTCAGGTTTTTTTGTGCTGTTTCAATACTTTTAACAAAAATTGAGATCAGTTCATTATTTTCACTTTTGGCTTTTATAATTTTCGATTCTGCTTTGAATAATTTAGCTCTGTGTATAATTTTCAGGCATACGTATGTTTCACGTAATTCCTTTAGAACAACTTTCATTTTGTGGATAAAATCTTTTCTCGATTCGCCGCTTTGTGCTTCTCCATAATTTAATGAGACGGATGTTCCAGAACGAACCAATTGCCCAGATAGATGATTTCCTGCTTTGGTATTTGGCATTTCATTCACAATCTCAATTATTAAAACCGAAAACTCAACCAATCGCTCTTCAAGATCAAATTTATCCATAACTTCTGAATTCTAAGATCGTTAATCCCTGCCTGTCGGCAGGCAGGCTTGTTCGATATTCAATTCAATATATTCCTTATCATTAAATTGATTTAAGAACAAGGAACACCGATTAACGATTTTTGATTTATCTGCAAACATTTT
>JAYEGO010000560.1:0-1998 GCA_034659155.1 Bacteroidota bacterium
TACAATTGGAGACAATGCAGAGATGGTTGCTGATTTTATTTATTTTAACCCGATGTTATTTGAGCAGGTAAAAAGCAATCTTTTTAAATTAAAGGAGAGAAAATATCCGGTTGATTTTTCCTATCCCAGGAAAGAAACATATATTCTGAATCTTGAAGTTCCTGAGGGATATCTAGTTGACGAGTTACCTGCCTCTTTTCAAATTCAATTACCAGGTAAATCTGCGGTTTTTAGTTATATGATAAATACAAATGGAAATAAAATCCAATTGCTCAATAAAATCTTCATTAACAAACCAGTTTTTGTGTATAATGAGTATTCTGAACTAGTGGATTTCTATAATAAGATAGTAGAAAAACATGCAGAACAAATTGTATTTAAAAAGATCAATGAACCTATAAACCAGCAATAAATGTATAGAATTGTTCTAGTCCTTATCCTGTTTTTCTTTTGTCATATAAATAGTAATGCCAAGAAAAAGACAAGGTATGATACCAAAGAAATAGCTCCAGAATTGCTTGATAATGCCTGGGCAGTAGTAAGAACTTATAAAGAAAAATTTACGATTCATTCAATAAAAAGTGCCACTTTACAGATAAAATATGCAATAACTATTCTTGATAAGAATGGTGACAGGTATGCTGTTTTTAATAAATCTTATGATAAGTTAAGGAAGATAGGTGATATTACAGCGAAAGCATATGATAAAAATGGGGCACTGATAGAAAAAGTTAAGAAAACAGATATAAAAGATTATAGTGCTGTTTCCGGATATTCCCTGTTTGAAGATAACAGGATAAAGTATTATAAGCCGGTTGTTAAGACTTATCCATACACTATTGAATATGAGTATGAGTATGAATATACAGGTTTATTTCATTTCCCTGCCTGGCTACCGGTTTTTGGTTATGACCTTTCTGTTGAGCATTCTTCTTTTAAAATATTTCTTCCTGAAGGTGAAAGTTTTCGATATGATGAGAAGAACCTGAAAGAAAGTGTGAAAGTTAATAGAAACGATAATACTGTTACGTATTATTGGGAAGTGTCAAACATTCCGGCAATAGAAAGGGAAGTTTATAGCCCTTATCTTTTTGAGTTTGCACCAGTTGTATATACTGCACCAAACTCTTTTGAAATAGAAGGATACAAAGGGAATATGGAGTCGTGGGAAGAATTTGGTTTATGGGTTAATCAATTAAATAGTGGAAGAGATATTCTTCCGGGAAAAACTAAAATTGTGCTGGACTTACTTGTTGAGGGACTAACTGACCAGCTTGAGATAACTCGTATAATCTATGATTATCTTCAATCGCGTACTAGATATGTAAGCATACAGGAAGGAATTGGGGGATGGCAACCATTTCCTGCTGAGCTTGTTGACAGAACCGGCTATGGTGATTGCAAAGCCTTGACAAATTATACCTATGCCTTGCTAAAGTATGTTGGGGTTAAGTCTTACTATACAAAGGTAAGAGCCGGAAAGAATGAACCCGACTTCAGGAAAGATTTTGTGAGTAATCAATCTAATCATGTATTTCTGTGCGTTCCTTTGGATATTGATACTGTTTGGCTGGAATGTACTAGTCAAACAAGGCCATTCGGATACATCGGGAATTTTACTGATGACAGGGATGTTATGATTATTACTGAGAATGGAGGAAAAATTGTTCATTCAAAGGTTTATCCTCAAGAAGAAAATACACAGGTTTGTATTGCACAAGTAGCCTTAAAAGAGGAGAATATTTGCACAGCAAAGGTATCGACCACATTCTCCGGACTTCAGTATGATAATGTTTCAGGTATGTTAGATGAGTCATATGAAGACCAGGAAAAATGGTTGTATAAAAACATTGATCTTACCAATTTTAATATTAATGAGTTTCATTTTCATCATAAAAAAACCGATGGTCCTGTGGCCAGGGTGCAATATATTATTGATATAAATAATTATGCATCATGTACAGGAAAAAGAATATTTCTTCCCCTGAATTTATTGAA
>JAYEGO010000561.1:0-8414 GCA_034659155.1 Bacteroidota bacterium
ATTCAATCCCGAAGAAGTCAAAGAATTGCATTATTCCGTTTCCATTGGTGCGTTTAAAGTAGCAGAAGCTATAGCTTTTACAATAGACACCTCCGGGACCTGTGTATGCCGGTTAAATGCAAGAATTAAGTCCACAGGGATTGGCAGATTGTTCAGGAACGTGAATTATCATTTTGGAAGTTGCCTGGATGTTCATACAGGTCTTCCTCTTATGGCTTTCAGATATTTGAAAACCGGGAAAAATGTGACTTACTACGAAACCAGTTATGATAGAAGTTCAAGGATAGATTCTACTATTGCCTATAGTGATTCTACGGGAAGGCATGTGCTTGATCAGAATATATATGACCTGGTCTCGGCTTACCTTTATTTCTGGCAACATTTTCACCCGGACCTAATGCAAGAAGGAGAAAAAACCATTATTCCTACGTTTTTCTATTATGAACCTTTTGATTTGGTGTTTACATATAGGGGGAAGGAGGAAATTAAAACAAAAAATGGCACTTTAATTTGTCATAAAGTTGTACTACGAACAGAAATAGGGCCATTCTTTAAAACAAATGAAGATATGATCATTTGGTTTTCCGATGATGAAAAATACCTACCTGTAAAAGCTTACCTTAATTTGAGAAATGGATCTTTGAAAGGAGAGCTGTTGAATTATTGAATCAGTGAGACTATGATTTTATCTTTGCAATTTTATTCCTTAAAATATCAAAAACCTCATATCTTAAAACAGAATAGATTCAATTGGAAGAATGTGTTGAATTTCTTTTATTTTTGGCATAATTAGTGCTTATTAAAAGAAAAGAAGTTTTGCGAAAACTTATTTACATATTTGTCCTGATTTTCTTATATTACTCTGGAGCCATTAAGTTTGTTTATGCTCAGGATGGGAGAATCCCGGATTATATAGGAGAAAAGCTGGAATATTCAATTTTTTATAGTTTTATAAGAGCTGGTACTGCCAGTATGAGTTTCCAGGAAGATTCCCTTTCCGAAAATTATTATATTAAAATGGATTCAAGAACGGTAGGTGTTGCAAATACGCTTTACCGTATAAGGGATATTTATGAATGTACAATGGATCCTCTGACAGGATATCCCATTAAAGCTATTAGAAATATTCGGGAAGGTCGATACAGGGCATATAATGAAGTGGAATATGATCATCAAATAAGAGAAGATTCTACGGTTGTGAACAGCCAGAAATCAGGAGTTGCCGTAGTACCAAAGGAGATTTATGATATTTTATCGGCATTTTATTTGTTGAGGAAGAAGTGTATTTCGGAATCCTTGCAGCTAGGAGACACCATTTTTATTAAAACCTATTTTACAGATGAGGTATTTGACTTGAATATCAGATATATGGGTAAAGAAAAAGTAAAAACAGAATTTGGAAAAACTATATGTCATAAATTCAATCCTGTAACAGAAGTTGGCAGAGCCTTTAAGACAGAGGAGGATATGACTATCTGGTTTACTGATGATTCCAATTTCCTCCCTGTGAAAGTTCATTTGGATCTAAGAGTTGGGTCAGTTCGGGTTGAGTTAGTAGATTTTTCAGGCCTTAAATATGAATCTCAGCTGAGTTTCAAAAAATAAACTCCTGTTGTTTTCTCAAATTAAAGTAGAAAGCTTCATAATATATTAAGCTTTCTGCTATTTTTGTATTATCCAAGTAAGTTGTTTTAAAGTAAAATTATGGCATCAACAGCAGATTTCAGGAATGGATTGTGTATAGAGTTTAATAATGACCTATTTACCATAACACAGTTTCAACATGTTAAACCCGGAAAAGGGCCGGCTTTTGTTCGAACTAAGTTGAAAAATTTAAGAACAGGTAAAGTTATTGACAACACCTTTTCGGCAGGACATAAAGTAACACTTGCCCGGATTGAAAGACGACCTTATCAGTTTCTATACCAGGATGATTTGGGCTTTCATTTCATGCATAACGAGACCTTCGAGCAAATTAATCTACCTGCTAAATTGATGCCTTCTTCTGATTTTATGAAGGAAGGGCAAAATGTTGAGATTGTTTTTCATGCAGAAACAGAAACAGCCCTTTCTTGTGATCTGCCACCATTTGTGGTTCTTGAAGTCACTTATTCCGAACCTGGTGTTAAGGGAGATACTTCATCATCAACTGCCTTGAAAGTTGCTGAATTAGAAACAGGTGCCAAGCTCAATGTCCCTTTGTTTATTAATACCGGAGATAAAATAAAGGTAGATACAAGAGATAATTCATATTCGGAGCGAGTGAAACAATAAAAATTCCCCTGATGTCAGATAAAGCATCCATCAACAGACTAAAGCTGACTAAATTTAAACTGAACGCCTTGTTGAACATTACACAGGCAATCAATGATAATTTACCTGCTGATGACCTTTTGATAAAAGCTGAGAATATTCTTCGCAAGGATTTGAATATAGGTAAACTTGTCATTTTTAAGAAATCAGGGGATTGGGAATGTATTCTTGAATCAGGATGTCTTGCAGGAAGCTGTGCAGGCATTCATGTCGAAGAAAATTTATTGCCTCATTCAGAGATAACTTATATTACTTCATCTGAAAAAGAAAGCCTGAAAGGCTTTGATATTATTATTCCTGTTTATAATAACAATGCCCCTATTGCATTTGTAATCATTGGGGATATTGATGAAGAAGGAAAGGGTGTTAGTCCGGTAATCAAGCATCTGAATTTTATACAAACTCTTTCGAATATTGTTATTGTTGCTATTGAAAATATCAGGTTATTCGAGGATAGCCTGAAGCAGGAGGCTCTGAAAAAGGAGCTTGAACTTGCCTCCAGGATGCAATCTATGCTAATTCCTGATAACGATACACTTCCCCGAAATCAATATTATCAAATTGCAGGTTTTTACCTTCCACATTATGAAGTTGGAGGAGATTATTATGATTGTATTCAATTGAACAAACATGAATTAGGTTTTTGCATGGCCGATGTTTCAGGAAAAGGAATATCAGCAGCTTTACTTATGGCAAATTTCCAGGCTTCTTTAAGATCTTTGTTTACTGATGAAATATTATTAGATGATTTGGCGAGGAAGCTTAATAGACGTATAATTGAGACTGCGCATGGTGAGAAATTTATAACAATTTTTATTGCGAAGTACAATACCAGGACACAGGTTCTTGAGTATATAAATGCTGCCCATAATGCCCCGGTTTTTTATGAGATGAAATCAGATCGTTTGATGAAATTTGAGAGCAGTTGTGTGGGGATAGGAATGCTGGATGAAATTCCAAGTATAAGCATGGGGTCATACAGAATTAGTGAAAATTCCAAAATAATATGTTATACCGATGGCCTTTCTGAATTGACTGATAATAAAGGAAAAGAAATTGGAACAATAGCGATTGAAAAAAGCATAAAGAACAGTAAGAGCATCTCCAGCAACATTACATCCTTAATACGTAATGAAAAAATTAAAAGCGGAAACAGCAAACTATTTGATGATGTTTCTATTCTTGGCTTGCAATTTTTAGTATAATTTATTTGATTGCCTGTAGAGCGACTCTCCTAGTCGCTTTTATTCAGCTCTTCTATCTGGGACTTATTTCCATGGAACACATCAAGAGCAACAATTATAGCCATAAAACCCCAAAAAGGCGCAGAGGCTTTGTCTGTATCCAGAAAATTATTCAACAATCCGTGAAAGGCATAGCTTATCAGACCCAGGCTTACTGCCAGCATCAACCACCTGTATGGAGCTTCTTGCTTCTTAAAATAGTACCTGAAAGATGTATGTAATGCTAAAAATAACATCAAAATAAATGAAAAAGTTCCCAGCACCCCCGACTCTGATAGAGGCCCGAGATACTCGCTATGTGCTGTACCCATGGTTCCAAAATTGGTGCTGATAATTGTTTTATCTTTGGAAGTTTGCCAGCCTGCATATTCAAACATATAGGTTCCGGGCCCCCAGCCAAGGAAAGGCTTCTGCTTAAACATAGCCAATGCTGCTTTCCATCGATTTATTCGTTCAAGATTTGAAGCATCCGATGAAATGTTTGAAATAGATTGTACATGCTGGGCAATGTTCGTTGAAGAATCTTGCCTGTTTTTTTCCAGTTTCATTTCAATTTCCGTCCACGAAAAAATAAGAACTACGCCAGTTAATATGGTGATAATTAAAAGAATAAATGGATTTATTTTAAGTTTTATTATAATATAAACTCCAACTGCAGCAAGCATGCTGATCCAGGCTGCCCTGGAATAGGAAAATGTCAGTCCAAAGAGGAAAATGATTACCATTATCCAGATCCAGATCTTCCTTTTTCCACTGAAGTTTTTCTCTGGCAGAAATCCTATAATTGGAAGTAGAATCATAGTAACAACTGCTCCAAAAGAAGTATGATCACTAAAAAATGGTGCAGACGCTCCATGTGCTGCTGGCTGATTGAATAAACCCTCATGAATCAGGTTTGACATAGAATAAATGACCACGATAGACAACCCTGTTGCAAATAGAAGTACAAATCGGTAGATATTTGTTAGTTTCTTAAATACCACAATAGCAATAAAATAGAAGCTGACAATAAACCAAATTCTTGAAATAAGAAATTTAAGGGATACCAGGGGCATTGTGCTGCTGATAGAGGTAATAAATATCCAAGCAATATAAAATAGTATGGCCAGTGTAAGCGGATGTTTTAGAATAGCTTTAGGATATGTTTTCTCCAATAATAACTTAAAAACAAAAATGAATGTCATAATAAGCATCAAGGGTTCTGTAGGAAGGTAAAGGTTAAACTCTATGCCAGGAAAAAACTCTCTTAACTGAATGGATAGGGGAACAAGAAAAACAAGAATCATAAAACTTATTTCGAGCGAGTAAAAGCATATCCAGACAAAAAATAAAACCAGAGGAACAAGGTTGAAATAATAGATTTCGAAATAGGTTAGCAGGCTGTTTCCTGCTATAAAGAGAATAGAAAAAAAGAAAAGCCATAACAGACTTTTTTCCTGGAAGGTTTTTCCTAATGGGACTCCTTTAGAGGGGGAAGAGAATCCCATTTATACCTGATTTTTAAAAGTATCAATAAATATCAGTCCAAAAATGCCAAAAATCAGGCTTGAGAAAACAGAAAGTAAAACGATTAAACTTTTCTTTGGATAAGCTTTCTTTTCGGCCTTTTCGGCTCTATCTACAATGAATGTGTGTGGAAGGCTTTGCTCGGTATCCACTTTTGCCCTGGTATATTTATCTTTTAACAGGCTCAATCGCCTACTTTCATCTTCCAGAAATTTCTTAAGAAATATGTAATTACCTCCATATATTCCCAGGATTTCTATTTGATATTCAAGCTTGTTAGCTAGACTCATATTATCCTCAGACAGAGCGCTTAACCACGCCTCATTTAAACCTACAGATTGAGCTTCTACATCATATATCCCAAGTTCTCCAAGACTTGTTAAAGAATCTTCTATTTCTTTAATTTCAGATTGTAATAACAGATATTCATTAGATACAATCTGAAATGCTTTTTCAGCTCTTTCTTTTTGCATGCGGTTCATTGTAGAATCTAATAAAGCAGCAATTTCATTGGCCATATCTGCTGCAATTTGAGGATCTTCATCCAGCACGCTGATGTTTACCGACATATATTCAGTTTTACGGAAACTAATATTTTTTTTCATCCGGGCATTCAGTAATGTGTATTTATATTTTACATCTTCCTTTATATCATAATGTTCAAAAAGATTATACTTCTGAACAAGCTTTTGTTTAATCTCCTCGGAATGTAAAATTTGCAACAACTGTTCGACTTCTTCTTCTTCTCCAAAAGAGAGAATCCCTGATTTCTGGTTATCAGTTGTAGTGGAAACCAGTGCCTGGGAAATTGAAACTCCTGACGCAGGAAACATTATAACTGTCGATCTGTATCTGGGAGCAATGGTAAGGGAAATAATAACTGAAACAATTGCCGCAAAACTTGCTATTAGTATCAGGGGTTTGCGTTTGGAATAAAGATAGAGAATCAGGTTGGTAGAGCTAAAACTGAAATCGGCCTTCGAATTTTCTTCCATGGTTAGGATAATTTATTGTGGTTATTTAAGGCATTTAGAGCCTCTTTTCACTAAACGAAAGAAACTCATCAATAGTATAAATCAGGTTGTGACAAAAACAAATCTATAATTTCCAGAATTATAGCTGTGGTATTCATTTTAATACAATAAGGAAATAGTTCTTTTTCCCTTTTTGTACAAGTATGTACCGCTTATTTAAAAGATACTTATTATTCACAATCAGCTCCAGGTCAGATATCTTTTCTTTATTCAGACTCAATCCGCCACCACTTACTAATCTCTTAAGTTCTCCTTTGGAGGAAAAAATATCGGTTTTTTCAGTGAGCAGACTTACAAGAGGCTCTCCTTCTTGAATAAGATTTGTAGAAATTTCATATTGAGGAACTCCCTCAAAAACAGCAAGAAAAGTTTTTTCATCGATCTTTTTCAAAGATTCCATAGTTCCTTTTCCAAATAGAATTGCAGATGCCTCTTCAGCTGCTTCTAATTCATCATCCCCATGGGTCAAAATTGTAACCTCCCGGGCCAATCTTTTTTGCAGAATCCTGATGTGTGGTGCTGCTTTGTGTTCCTGTGTTAGTTTCTCTATATCAATTTGTGATAACAATGTGAAAATTTTAATGTATTTTTCTGCATCCTCATCTGAAACATTTAACCAGAATTGATAAAATTTGTATGGCGATGTTCTGATTGGATCAAGCCACACATTCCCTGATTCTGTTTTCCCAAATTTTGAACCATCAGACTTGGTAATTAAAGGGCAGGTGAGAGCAAATGCCTCTCCTCCGGTTTTTCTTCTTATCAATTCTGTTCCTGTAACAATATTGCCCCATTGATCTGAACCTCCCATTTGAAGCTTGCAATTAATGTCTTTGAATAAGTGTAGAAAATCAGTACCCTGGACCAATTGGTAAGAAAATTCCGTATATGACATCCCTTCTTTTGATTCGGCTCCAATCCTGGATTTTACAGAATCTTTTGCCATCATATAATTTACCGTAATATGTTTTCCTATCTCACGAATGAAGTCCAGAAAGCTATATTCCTTCATCCAGTCGTAATTATTTACCAGTACCGCTTCATTTGGCTTTTTTGAATTAAAATTAAGAAAGTGTGACAGTTGTTTTTTAATAGCTTCCTGGTTGTGACGGAGAGTTTTTTCATCCAGAAGATTTCTTTCCTGAGATTTTCCTGAAGGGTCGCCAATCATGCCTGTGGCACCACCTACCAGTACTATTGGTTTATGACCTGCAAGCTGGAAAAATTTTAGCAGCATAATACCGGCCAGGTTTCCGATGTGCAAGGAATCAGCAGAAGGGTCAAAACCAATATATCCTATACCCATATTTTTAGTCAGGTAATCTTCAGTTCCGGGCATAATATCATGTATCATCCCCCTCCATTTTAATTCTTCAACAAAATTCATATCGGTATTTTGATTTCCGGCAAAGATAGTAATTCAAAGAAGAAGTGACTAAAATATACATTGACTAAAGTTTGAAAATGAAAAGATTTCATTAACTTGTATTGGATAAAGTAATTATTAGGATTTCTTTGACTTATATGGCTTTTGTTTAACTAAGTGTAAAATAATGAATGGTATAATTTATAATCAGCGTCTAATGAAGCTGCTTGAGGCACTTCGTGAGGAAAATCAGATCGTGCTTTTTGAAATGGAGGATGGTTCTATAAAATCTTTAGATGAAGTGAAAGATTTTCACCAGGTTAAGATTGCATTAAAGCCTCAGCTTATTAAAGAATTAGTACTGACCGAACTTTTTGGTTCTGACCCATTGAGTAAATCCAAGCTGAAGAAAAAACATATGGATAGTTTTATTAGCCTTTTAAAGCTAGTGGTGGACCTTTCAAATTCTGCTGATTTA
Source organism: Bacteroidota bacterium (assembly GCA_034659155.1). Classification (GTDB taxonomy): domain Bacteria; phylum Bacteroidota; class Bacteroidia; order Bacteroidales; family VadinHA17; genus JAYEGO01. Next base: position 7,942 of record JAYEGO010000561.1, read on the forward strand.
AAGAATGTTGCAAAGAAATATCATTTACGGTTAAAAACTGAAGGGGATGGAGATGGTAAAATTGCTTCAGAACTGTTGAGGGAATAAAAAAGTAGGGACAGCTACCTACTTAAATTGTTTCCCTTGATATTATAAATAAGTTCAAGAATTAAGTAGGTAGCTGTCCCTACTTTTTCGGGATACTACCCCAATTAAAGGAAGCACTTTTGCCTGACTGATAGCAATAGGATAGCTGAACCAGGGAAAAGGATTCCCAAATATCTTGTCTTTAAGTAATTCTAAACCAACCCAGACAATTGTTCCCGTAAGAATATGTATCAATGAATTTTTTGGTACAGAATGAGATATTAGAGAAACAAGCCAGGAAAATAGGCTAGGATATAATGCCGCATAAAAAATTGATATTGAGAAAAGAATAAACACACCCAATGGATGTACCTCTCCCATGTAAGAAGAAGTAACCTTTGCCATCC
>JAYEGO010000562.1:0-1994 GCA_034659155.1 Bacteroidota bacterium
CTACGAACACAATAAGAAGCATCAAGAAGCATTCGAACAAGATTGGTAATATTATCCGGTCTCTGCCTGCTGGCTCGATAGTTCTCGCCGATCCCGAATACGATGTTGAGAAGAACTATCAGGTTGCGGACGAATCTCCGATCGAGTTGCAGGTAAAACAGAAGAGAGGGAATCTCAAAAAGTCCGGAAGAAAGGCAGCTCGAAGTCGTTTTGAGTGGAAGAAGTACAGCAAGCGGAGACTTGGTGAGCGACCATTCAGGAATATTGAGTCTAGAAGGAGCAAGTGCTACTATAAGCTCCCTGAAAGCAAACTGAAAGGAGCTATTATTATCGGCTGTACCCACAACATCATTGCTTATTTCAAAAATAAAGCATGGTGTAGTATGTTTGTTAAGTTATAACATGTCGGACTGTGCAAAAGTAGGTGAAAGGCGGTTATCCTGGGCTGTTTTTGTGGAGTTGCTTTTTCATGGCTGGACTTGTTGCTGGTAGTGGGGTGTGGGGAGATGGTGGTGTTGAGTGTTACTTTAATTAAGATTAGTGCTATTTATATAGTGGGCAATATTTGGTCTTTGTCTGGGTGCTGGCGATTTCTGGATGGGCTCACGCGTGGCGCAATCTTTATGTAGTATTAATGCAGAGTACATATTGAGATGGGTCCCCACGGGGATTTATCACCGTTAACCAAGATTCGGAGAAGATCGTCGACGAAGATAGTGTTCCAGATTGTGGGGCACTATCTTAACTTTCCTTCTTTAATAGGTGATATGTATCATCTAAGTTAAGAACTTTAAAACCTCTACCACGATTCAGTTGTTCTATTTGGTGCATTTTTTCGAATGCGTCATTGTCTACACACACTATTAAATCCCCCTCTCTCAGAATTCTGTGGTGGTTATCAAGATCTTCCATAATTACGCAACCACCGTTTTTTTCGGCATACCGTAATAGTTGTTTGAAGAGTGCAGTTTCTTGAAAAGTGCTGCTATTTATCGACGACATACTACCTTTATTTACAAGTATAATTGGATGTGGAAAGAGTGGTCCCGGATTTATGTTATGATGATACTTTGGTACCAGATGGTCTTCAAATGATTCATTAATAAATTCTGTTTCGACACATGCTGTAACATCCTTCAAAACATCATCCACCTCCTGTTTATATGGTGGACAAACCTTACTCGACACGTACCCACAAATAAGGTCGGCAGTTGATAGACAAGGATGTGTTTCATCTCCATGAGGAATTATGGATACCTTGTTTGAACTATTTCCCACATATTTCCATGCTTTGGTGCTCATTCCCGAAATACCATCTACGACAGTATGTCTAAATTTATTGTGATGGAATTTATTATAGTATCGCCACAATGGCACAATTGGATAATATTGGAATAGACAATCTCTTGCAAACTTCACTCCTTTCATTTCTTTACCTAAATAATTCACACTCCTATTAATATAAGTTTCTGTTATGATAATTTCAGATATCTGTTCAGACTGTAATAGCTGTTCAACCAATTCTTTTTTTGCCTCACTCAAATTATATGTTGGGATGTTCTTTGTTAAATCTGCTGTTTTCAAAACATGGTAATCAAAATTCAAATCATATTTATTGATAAAATCTGAAACAATTTCAAAATATTCCCTTCTAAATTTATGATATCTTTTGAATGCAACAGCAGTACCTAGTAGATTGAAGAATGTTCCGTGCTCATTTTTTGTAGCATCTGCAGCTACTAAAATATCAGATAACATGCTAACTTATTCAATAGCATATGTTTAAGTATTTAACTATCTTTTGTGTTGCTCCGCACTTCTCGAACATACTATGCATTTTGCTTGAACTTTTTTTGTAACTACTCACGTTTAGGAAACGGTAGCTAGCGACTACAAAATTTAATTTTTAATGTTATATTTCTTTAATGACATAATAAAAACCAGCAGCATAAGAATCAATTGAAAAATAATCATAGGTTGAAAAAAGGATAGAA
>JAYEGO010000563.1:0-1994 GCA_034659155.1 Bacteroidota bacterium
GGGCAAGCATCGGAGTATTATACTCATTTATCCCGATACGCTACACTATCGGGATTCCTGCCTGCCGGCAGGTAGGCGTTCAACTTACAAATTTCAATTCATTATCCCGAAAAATCGGGACAGGCTACTTTTGAAATTTGAGTTTTGCTACAAATTAATACCTGTCAAAATATATTTCTCCTCTACTTATTAGAATTGGATTTGTTTTATCTTTGATGAGTAATATTATTATAATCACTCCAAATTATAAACACAAACGCTTATGTATAAGATTGTTTTACTTCGTCATGGTGAAAGTATATGGAATAAAGAAAATAGGTTTACCGGCTGGACTGATGTTGATTTAACCGAAAAGGGTGTTGGTGAGGCTAAGGAAGCCGGGAAGGTATTGAGTGAAAATGGATTTGTTTTTGATCTTGCATTTTGCTCTGTTTTATTAAGGGCAAACCGAACCCTTGAATTAACTCTTAACGAAATGGGCCTTCAAGATATACCTGTCTTAAGGTCATGGAGGCTTAACGAAAGACATTATGGCGCCCTTCAGGGACTAAATAAGGCAGAAACTGCTGAAAAACACGGAGAAGACCAGGTTTTAATCTGGCGCAGAAGCTATGATATTCAACCCCCGGCTTTAGAAAAAAACGATAAACGTTATCCGGGCAATGATCCTATTTATAAAGACGTAAACGAACAAGACCTCCCGCTTACTGAATGCCTTAAAGACACCGTAAATCGCTTTTTGCCCTATTGGAATGAGGAAATTGTTCCGGCCATTAAGGCGGGGAAGAAAATTATTATTGCTGCTCATGGGAATAGCCTGAGGGCTCTTGTAAAACATCTTGATAATATTTCTGATGAAGAAATATTGAAACTTAATATACCTACCGGTCTGCCTCTTGTATATGAACTTAATGAAAATATGGATCCGATTGATAGATATTATCTGGGTGATGCGGAAAAAGTTAAAGCAGCAATGGAGGCTGTCGCAAATCAAGGCAAAGCCAGATAAATATATTTATAGCCAAAACATTTTCTTTGCTTTAATAATAAAAATCAGCAAAACAGAGTTTTAATAAATATTCCCTAAACCTCAACACTATTCAATTATGTACCTGAAAGACAATGACGACCTGCCACTTTCCCCATCTCCAAAAAACAAGAACCCGGGTATATTAATCGGGATTATTGTTGTTCTAAGTATCATTCTGGCATTTCTGGTTTATCTTCATTTTAATCAAAAATCAAAAATGACTGAAATGGAGGAGGTCTTGACTTCTGAAAAGGATTCTCTTGCAAACGAGCTTTCCGGCTTAATGTATCAATATGATACACTTAAAACTACCAACGACAGCATAAATGTTGAAATTGGTGTACAGCAAGACAAAATTAAGAGACTTCTTACTGTTCAGGCCTCAAGCGCACAAAAAATACGATTATATAAAAAGGAGCTTTCAACTCTTCGATCAGTTATGAAAAGCTATATAAGACAAATAGATTCCCTGAACACAAAAAACATTGCTCTTACAACTGAAAATATAAGTGTACGCTCCCAGTTAAAAGAAGTTCAGGATTCAAATACTGAGCTTTCTAAAATCAAAGAAGAATTAAATTCAAAGGTTGAAATTGCTTCCGTTTTACAGGCAAAAAATATTTTTGCTGTATCACTTAACACAAAAGGTAAAGAAAAAAGAAAAATTTCTAAAATTGACAAAATTAGGGTTTGCTTTACCTTACGTGAAAATCCAATCGCATCACCGGGAGAAAAGGAGGTTTTTCTTAGAATTATCAGGCCTGATGAAATTGTTGTTACTTCTTCTGTTGAAAACTTGTTTGAATTTATAGATAAACAGCTGGTATATTCTGCAAACAGAATTGTTGATTACATGAACCAGGATATTGATATGTGTATTTATTGGAATAGTGATGGCCAGCTTATTCCCGGTAATTATGCTGTCGAATTATATCTCGACGGTAATCTTATAGGCAATACATCA
>JAYEGO010000564.1:0-1993 GCA_034659155.1 Bacteroidota bacterium
AATAGGTCTTTCATCCTTAATATTAGCATCATACATGACCAATGTCCTTGAGTTAATGCTTTATTCCTATGCATTTATGGTTTCAGGTTTATTTATTCCTATTTTGGTTGCACTTTATGGGAAACGACCAAACTCACTCGCTGCAATTTTTGCAATGATTATTGGAGGAGCAACAACTGTGGGATTAGCATTTTTAAATATTAAATTACCATTTGATTTAGATGCTAATATTTTTGGAATAAGCGCATCTGCAATTGTTTATTTTGTTTTAAATAAAATAAGTAATATTAGGGGGGAAACAGGATGATAAACAATGAAATTTTTGATTTAAGACATGATCTTCACAAATATCCTGAAGTTTCTAACAATGAGTTTAATACTGCTGAAAGGATTGTTAATTTTATGGAGTCTCTCAAACCTGATGAGCTTATCGAATTGGGGAAGACCGGAAAAGCATTTGTTTTCAACGGAAATCAATCCGGAAAAACTATAGTATTCAGAGCAGAACTTGATGCCTTACCTATTTCTGAAAATTCTCTGGTTGAACATTCGTCAATAAATAAAAATGCAGCACACTCATGCGGTCATGATGGACACATGGCCATAATTGCCGGACTTGCAAAAGAAATTGTGAAAAATTCCCATAAAAAAGGGAAGGTGGTTTTTCTTTTTCAACATGCCGAAGAAATAGAACAAGGAGCAAAAGATGTAATGGAATCACCCGGGTTTAAAAAGTTGGACCCTGACTATATTTTTGCCTTGCATAATATACCCGGAGTTGAAAAACATAAGATAATATTAAAAAACGGAGTTTTTGCAGCTGCATCAAAGGGAATGACTATCGAGTTGTTTGGAAAAACATCTCATGCTGCGGAACCTGAAAAAGGGAAAAATCCAGCTCTTGCAGTTTCTGAAATAATTAATGAATTTAATGAATTAATAAACAATATAACCCTGTTTTCAGACTTTATTTTGCTTACTTTTGTTTTCATCAGGATGGGAGAAATATCTCCCGGAACATCTGCAGGAAATGCGAAAATTGGAATTACATTGAGAGCTTTTGAGGATGAAGACATGAAACTGATGACTAAAAAAACAAGGGAAATTATTGATGAAATCTGTATAAATGAGGATTTAAAATATAAGATTGAGTACAATGAAATTTTTCCGGCTACAGTTAATGATGATATATGTGTTTCATTAATTGAAGATGCTGCAATAGAAAACAATTTAGTAACAGAATATATTGAGGAGCCCTTCAAATGGTCAGAAGATTTTGCTTATTATACAGAAAAATATAAGACCGGATATTTTGGCCTGGGTTCTGGTATAAATCAACCTGCACTGCATAATCCTGAATTCGATTTTCCTGATGAGATAATTGAAACAGGCATTAAGGTTTTTTCCTCAATATATAAACAATTGAATATTAACTAAAACAGATAACCTAAATATGATTCAAATTACTAAGATTAATAAGGAGAAAGATTTTAAAGATATTTCAAGAGATGAATTTGTAGATTTTTTATTTACACATCTGGATCGTTTCGGAGACCCTAAAAAAGACATTCAGAAGTGTTTGAATTACGCATTTTCAGATGAGAAATCAGAGGGGGGCTTTGCTCTTGCTGCATTTTATGAAAATGTATTGGTCGGAGCATTAATAATGAACAGAACAGGAATGGCAGATTATATACCCGATTGGATCCTGGTATATGTTGCTGTTGATGCCTCATACAGAGGGAAGGGTTTTGGAAGACAAATTGTTGAAGAATCATTCAGGCAATGTGATGGAAATATTAAGCTGCATGTTGAATATGATAACCCAGCTAAACGCTTGTATGAAAGAATTGGGTTTACAACAAAATATGCAGAAATGAGATATGAAAATAAATAAGCAGAAGTAAATAAATAGAAAGCATCTAAGATGGCAGAATTACAAATAGACATTCCGGAAATTCGCAACAATATCCAAAGTCTGAGTAAATATCTC
>JAYEGO010000565.1:0-1987 GCA_034659155.1 Bacteroidota bacterium
CATGCCGGGGCTGTCACCTCCTGATGTAAGCACTCCTATTTTTTTTATTTTAGCCATGAATTATTTTTTATGATTTATTAATGCCCCGAAATTAGTTAAAATTCAGGGAATTGTTCCAGTAAATACAAAAACTCACCGGGTGACTCCGAGTCACCCGGTGAGTGAAATCTTAAGCTGGACTATTGGCTTCGCCGGAGACCTCATTGTTTATAAAAGTATTATGGAGTTAATTTCAACTTAAGTAGGACTGTACCTTTACTTTAATGTCCTTCAACAACCAGGATGGCGTTGAAGTTGCTCCTGAAATCCCAACAGAATTACAGTTTTCTATCATAGTCTTCTCAACCTCAGAAACATTGGAAATGAAGTAAGAACGTGGATTGGCATTTTTACACACACTGAAAAGAACCTTCCCATTTGAACTGTTTTTGCCACTTGCAAATAAAATAACATCATGCTTATTTGCAAATTCAAAGATATTAGATTCCCGGTTAGCAACCTGTCCGCAAATAGTTTGATGAAATTTTAGCTTTGATGCATCGTGGTTTTTTAATTCCCTGAAGTACTCTTCTATTTTTGTTCGAATTTCATTAAATGCCTTTTTACTTTTGGTTGTTTGAGAATAAAGGTAAACAGGCCTGTTAAAATCAATCCTTTCCAGGTTGTCTGTTTTGTCAATCACTATTGCCTGACCATCTGTCTGTCCAACAAGTCCCTTTATTTCAGCATGCCCTTCCTTCCCATATATAACAATTTGCCCATCATCTGTTTTAATATCATTATACTTAGATTTTATCCTATTTTGTAGTTTAGATACAATCGGGCATGTAGCATCTACTAGTTGAATGTTATTTTCTCGTGCTATATCATATGTTTCAGGTGGTTCTCCGTGTGCCCTTAAAAAAACAGTGGCATTTTTTAGTTTGCGATATTCTTTATAAGTAATTGTTTTAAGTCCTTTTTTTTCAAGTCTTTTTATTTCTTCACCATTGTGTACAATTTCTCCCAGGCAGTAGATGGTCTCATTTTTATTAAGCTCTTCTTCTGCTCTTTCAATTGCTTTTTCAACACCAAAACAAAACCCAGCATTCTTATCTATTTCTATCTTCATTTTTCAGGAGTATCTTCTATAATTTTCATCACCCATTCCATTTGTTCCTTAACATTAAGGTGGCTGTTGTCAAGTAATAAAGCATCATGTGCTCTTTTCAAAGGACTTATTTCCCTCCCTTCATCAATTCTGTCGCGGGTAAGGATGTTTTTTTCTATTTCCCTGAAACTTACATCTTGTCCTTTATCTACTGACTCATCATATCTTCTTTGAGCCCTGATAGCCGGACTGGCTGTCATGAAAATTTTGAGATCTGCATTCGGGAATACTACCGTTCCAATATCCCTTCCATCCATTACTATGCCTTTATCCTTCCCCAGGTTTCTTTGAATTTTCACCATCTTTTCACGTACTTCCTTGATTTTGCTCACCGGGCTTACATAATTTGAAACATAAACAGTCCGAATCTTTTCTTCTACATTTTCTCCATTAAGGATGGTTTCAAATAATTGGCTGTCCTGGTTAAAACGAAACCCAATCTCAATTTTGTCAAGTTTTCCCAAAAGCTTACTCATAAGTATCTCGCCATCATTTATCAGATTATTTTCCAGGCAATACAAGGTAACAGCCCGATACATAGCTCCACTATCAATATAAATATAGCCCAGGGTTTTCGCAATTTGCTTTGCAAAAGTGCTTTTGCCACATGAGGAATATCCATCAATTGCAATGATGAGCTTTGAATTTGTATTTTTCATGACAGTTCAAAATTCGGAAATTGATAAATGCTATCCAAGAATAATCAATCATTTACCTGCTGTGAAATAATTAACAGCAGAATATTCCTTAAAAATAAACTATAACTTTAATTAAATTCCTTTAGTTTGATTGCTATTGAAAAATGATTTGAGGCTCCTGACAGGTGGTATGTGGAAC
>JAYEGO010000566.1:0-1983 GCA_034659155.1 Bacteroidota bacterium
ATTTCAGTCTGTCAAGTTCCCTGAGTTGGGTATTTGCTTTTTCCAATAGTGCTATAAGATTGGTCCTTTCGCCTAACAGGTCGGTTTTTTTCGCAACCTCTTGTTCCAATTTTTTACTAAACGAAGCCGCCCTTTGAACCATGTAATTAAATGCATTGCCCAGTAAGCCTATTTCATCCTCTGAAACTACGTTTACTGAAACAGACATATCGCCTTCTGCAAATTTCTTTGCCTTGTCAGCTAAATCCTCCACAGGGCGCTTGATGAATCTGGTCACCATCACATAAATTATGCCTATAATTATCGATATTCCAACAAAACTTATCAATATAGTCCTGTTTCTGGCAGCAACGACCGTCATATAGGCATGCCGCACGTCAGTTCCTATTATCATGCCACCGAGAACTTTCCTTGAAGAGCCATGGCAGTGATAACAGTCTTTCTGATTCAAGATAGGATGGATGGTAATAAGGGTTTTTCTTCCGGCAAGTTCTTCTACAAATGCTTTTTCTGGTGTCACTCCTGAGCTCAATGTCTTGGTTAAGGTCGCCAATGCCTCCTTATCATGAATAGAATCCGCAACCATGGTCTTTATTCTTTCCTCGTGTGTGGACCAGGTTATTTTTTGATCAAAATCGCATATCCATGCCTCGATGTTTTCCATCTTTGTCCGAACATCGGACAAGACCATCTTGATAGCCTTACTATTTCCAACATGCATTGGATATGTTATGCCGGAATAGATCGATTCAGACACGTCTAAATTAAGAGTTTTTACCAACTCCATTCTGTCTTTTGTCCCAAAATATATTCTCAAGACAATTTCAGCCGCCATAACCAGAGTTATACTGATTATTACAGTAGCCAATATCTTGTTTGCAAAATTTTTTCTTATAAAACCAAACATCCCGTCCTCAACAATCCGTGCCTATCAGAATCGCTAATGCGCGCCTCCGTGAATCAAGGGTTTGTACCTGAAGGCCTTGACTCTTTCTGATATATGACATTCCTCACAATCTTTCATCGTGAGATTCATCTTGATATCCTGAGCTCGCTGCGTCCTGACATGTAATTCACCAGGGCCATGGCATACTTCACAGCCTGCGTTTTTCAAGTGAGGAGTTTTTTCAATACTGATAAAGCCGCTCGGCTTGCCATATCCCGTTGTATGACAGAAATAACACTTCTTGATTTCTTTCTCGGTAAGGCCCTTTTTCACCCTTTGAATGCTCTCGAACGAACTGCTCTTCTTTGCATATTGGGTAAAACTCCTATATTCCTTTTGGTGACATGCCTTGCATGCCTCTGAGCCAAGGTAGTTTGGTGTCTCGGTGTTATTTCCAGCTCTAACCTTTTCCGGATTAAAGATGATGATCGTTAATATTGCAGTGAAAACGGCAAGTAAGTATCTCATTGTGCCCCAACCTTAATGGTTATCAAATGGCTAAACGCTAATAGCTCAATGTAGGTAGTAGCAACGCCATTTAGCCTTGTCAAGCATAGGAATATGCTCTGGACATGAGACGGAATCGATTGAGATTATGCCGGATTTCCCTTATGATTTTCACTCACGCTCTATAAAAAAACAAAAAAGATTTGCCTGGGTGGTCAGACTGATATTGCCAATTTCTTCCAAGCAGGTTACAAAGTAATTTTAAAATAATGATATTACAATTTCACATTGGGTATAATGTGAGAATCATTTTAAAACAAATAACAAAACAGGAAGGAGGGGCGTGCCATTAAAAGAACACAAAAAAATAATTCTTGCATTGGTTTTACTTTTAACTACCGCTTTTTTAGCTCCGTTGATCTATAATATCGGAAATGACAAAAGCGGTGTCTATATCTGAACTTTTTTTGGGATCTGCGCCCTTATCGTGGGTGCATAGCTACTGCAAGTCCTGTGCGAAAGTTTTGTTTTAGGAACGGGAGATAAATAAGTTGAACAAAAATTAACAGGATTTTTTGTTGTATTCAAGG
>JAYEGO010000567.1:0-1971 GCA_034659155.1 Bacteroidota bacterium
ATGATATTATTTAACGGTAGTTGTTGTTAACAAGAAGGATAGGAAAATGATAGACAAAAATTTAGAAGCAAGAATTAAGCAGTTAACAGAATTTGTTGATTTGTGGAAATCGTTTTATGAGTTGTATAAACGTGCTAGCGAACAACAAAATTTCAAAGAAGATGAGGAAAAAAATTTTTTAGAACTAAAAAGCAGTTTAGCCAGAAAGTATCAGGCGCTGATGGATTCCTTGGGGATTAAGCCGACAGCAGAAGATAGAACTTTTGATGTAATTTCGCAAGTTATGAGTTTGAAAAGTATTAGCATGCTGTCTCCGCTTCAAATGGAAAAACTTGAGAATGACTGGCACAATTCTTATATCACTCTTAATAAAATCCTCGGCTCACTTGAAAACAGGAAAAACGATCTTGCTAAGATTAATGTTTTCACTCAAACATGCAAGCGAATCTTCACAAATCCATTCTTTGCATTGTTTTTAATTATGATGTTAATTTCAATTGTTTACTTTATAGCTAAGAATTTCTTTTCATAATTCAGCAACTGTGCTGTGACTAACTTAAACAGCATAGGAAAGGAGGATAACCCGGAATGACAAAAAAAGATATCGTACTTAAGATCGCTACTGAAACAAAGATGAAACAGCAGGATATTAAAAAAGTCGTGCAAAAAGCACTTGACTGTATTATAGACAGCCTGGTAAACGGACAGACAGTGGAGTTGCGCAATTTTGGAATTTTCAAAGTAAAATCTAGACGCGGCAGAACTGGCCGGAATCCACGCACTGGAGAAATAGTTCCTGTACCTCCAAAAAGAGTAGTGGTTTTCAAACCCGGTTTGGAAATGAAAAAACTAGTGAAATAGTTGGGTCACATAAAAATATAATTGAAATTCATTTAAAACCTCAATAATAATATATTGGGGTTTTAAATTTAAAAAATGGATCATTATGAAAATCAAAGCACTAAAAGGAGTTCAAGACATACTGCCATCTGAGATCGGCCAATGGAATTTTTTACACGAAAAGGCGGCTAAAATATTTACCGCTTATGGATATAATCAGATCATTATCCCGATCATTGAGGAAAGCGGATTATTTACCAGAAGCATTGGACAGCAAACTGACATAGTTGAAAAAGAGATGTACACATTTATGGACAGAGGAAACAGGTCAATAGCATTACGCCCTGAAGCAACCGCTTCCATAGTCAGAGCTTATCTTGAGCATAATTATAGCCAGGGCCACTTGACCAAATTCTTTTACAGCGGTCCGATGTTCCGAGGAGAAAAGCCCCAGGCAGGCAGGAATAGGCAATTTTACCAAATTGGAGTTGAGGCACTGGGGACTTACAATCCTTTTCTGGACGCAGAAACACTTAATTTAGCTGTAGAATATTTAAAAGAAGTCGGTATAAAAAAATTTAATATTTTAGTAAACACTGTTGGCAGCAGTGAGGATAAGCAGAATTTCTCAAAAAAACTTAAAGTGTTCCTAAAAAACCAGAGAGAATTCTTGTGCGATCACTGCAAAAACAGGTATGAGCGTAATGTATTAAGAATACTGGATTGCAAGAATAAAGGCTGCAGAAAAATTCTAAGAAATGCCCCGAAGATAATCGATTCTCTAAGTGAGGACTCTCTGAAGGATTTCGCAATATTTCAAAATGCCCTGGAATTGATCGGCGTGGATTATACTTTTGATCCATATCTTGTGCGCGGACTGGATTATTATACAAAAACGGTTTTTGAAATTACTCATGATAAGCTTGGCGCCCAAAACACAATATTAGCCGGGGGCAGATATGATAACCTTATCAAGCAATTAGGCGGCCCTGAAACGGGTGCGGTCGGCTTTGCCTGCGGAGTCGAGCGGTTACTGCTGGCCGAAAAAGCTGAGTCATTCACCATAAATGACGTTAATAATAAAAGTATCTATGCCATAGGATTGGGAGCAAATTCATATAACAAGATCTT
>JAYEGO010000568.1:0-1968 GCA_034659155.1 Bacteroidota bacterium
AGGCGATTATCCGGTGGGCACCAAACAAGTGTAATCACTACAAATAAAAAATTATCAATACTTATGGTGGCTTTGTATATGTTTTCCCGTTGGACCCAAGAGAACTTTTTTAAATATTTACGCCAGGACTACGACTTTGACAGACTGCTTCAATATGCAGTAGAACAGATTGATAAGGACTTCGTAGTAAACAATCCTGAGTACAACAATATAACATACAAGCTTGGTAAAATAAGAGAAAAAATTAGTAGAAGAAAGGCTGTTTTATACCAGTTACAGGAAAATAACCTTAAAGATGATTTAGATAGGGCCAATGAATACCTGAAAAAGCAAATAAAAACCAGGGAAGAATTAAAAACCCTGGAAGATCAGGAAAATGATTTGTTAGAAAAAAGGTCCCGGGTACCAAGCCAAATGAAAATAAAAGATATGCCTGACAATATTAAGTACAGCAAATTGAATATAGAAAGTAAATGTTTCCAAAACATTATTAAAATGATATGTTACAGGGCCGAAACCTCCTGTGCAAACCTTTTATCTACCGGCTTCAAAAAAAGCATCAATGAAAAAAGAACATTAGTTAAAAGTATAATAAATTCACATGCGGATATTATCCCGGATTATCAAAACAACCTACTTTTACAATAAAAATTTATACCTAGTGCTTTAATTAACAACTATATGTCGATATGTTTTTTGTGCAAATAACAATCGGTTTATATTTTACATTTTTTTTGTACGAAAAAAGATGTCAAGACAAGCAGTACAAATTACATTAAGTAAACGGGTAGGGGAATTGCTCATAAGCTCCATTCAAAAACGGACTATGGAATCTCATTTTCAAAAAAGGATGAATATAATTTACCAGAGCTCTCTCGGTAAGGAAAACCAGGATATTTCAAGGGAAATGGGGTGTTCTCCGGTAACAGTAAGGAAATGGCGGAAAAGATGGAAAACATTTGAATGTGTCATCAAACAAATAGAAATGGAATTAGACAACAAAACGGCGAACAAAGTAGATTTGTTATACAAAATAAAAGAGATATTAACAGATTTGCCGAGAAGTGGTTCTTCTTCAAGAATTACCAATTCAGAGAAAGACAGACTTATAGCACTTGCTTGTGAACCACCACAAAACCATGGCCTTCCATTTACAGTATGGACGCACAAAGAATTATCTGCACAAGCAAAAAAGATGGGTATAAACATTTCTTCTTCATACTATGGGATACTTTTAAAAAAACGAATTACGACCGCATAAATCGGGATATTGGCTCTTTCCTAAAATTGAGGATGAAGAAGAATTTGTTGCACGGATAGAAAAACTTAATAAACTATATGAAATGGCAAATTGCCCTGATAATGAGATTATAATATCAAGTTCTGATGAAAAAACAGGGATACAGGCAATATCCCATTCACAAATATCAAAAATGGGTGTTGGGAAATTAAAAAGGATAGAATCGGAATATATAAGAAATGGGACAACTTGCTTGATAGCATCACGAAACATAAAGACAGGCAGGTTAAATGCCTATACCCTTGGCCAGACAAGGAAAGAAGGGGATTTTTTAGAACACGCCAAAGAAATTGTTGCAACCCAGCCAGGCAGAAAACATATTATAATTTGTGATCAATTAAATACGCACAAATCAGCATCTTTGGTTAAATGGATTGCATCTGAATGTTATCATGGCAATAAAGATTTAGGGATAAAGGGAAAAACGGGGATTCTTAAATCACAAGAAAGCAGAATGGGTTTTCTGGAAAACGAAGAACATAAAATCAGGTTTTGTTTTACCCCCAAGCACTGCTCCTGGATGAACCAAATTGAAAATTGGTTCGGGACACTGCAAAGAAAAGTAATTAAACACGGAGAATTTAATTCGGTAGATCGTTTGGAAAAACAAATATCTGATTTTATCTGTTATTACAACAATATATTAAGCAAGCCAATTAATTGGACTT
>JAYEGO010000569.1:0-8301 GCA_034659155.1 Bacteroidota bacterium
TCTGTGGTTTAACACAATTGTCTTGTGGATAATGAGCTTTATCTTATATGTAGTGCTTGCTTCTGATCTGGGAGGAAAAATAAGCGGATGGATCATTCGATACAAACAAAGTAGAAAATTTAAGCATGACGAGGCATGAAGAAAAGCTTAGTAAATTATTTATGTTATGTATTACATAAATAATTCATATCTTAGTTTACACAAATAAAGCAGAAAATATAGTTAGTAGAAAATCAAAATCAAACTGTTATGAAGATCAAGCTTGTAACTTTCGCATGTATTATTGGTATCATTATTATTTTTCCCGGCTGTAAGTTTGACAAAACCGGGGAAGACAAGTCAGCACCTGCAGAAGATATTCTCACTCTGGATGACCTTGAAGGAGAACCGGAAATTCTGGAAGACATACTATTCCTCTTTCCATCGCCCGGAGAAATAGTTGATGGATTTTTCAATTCAGAACTTGAGTACAAACCAGGACTTGTAAATTCAGTGGAAAATTTAGACTCTTACCTTGGATCAAGGTCTCAAGCCTTAAATCTGGGTATCTATGTTGCCGACCTGGCATATTTGGCAAAATTTGAAATAAGCGGTGAATCTGTAGATTATCTTGAAGCTGTTCAATCTCTTAGTACCCAGGTGGGTATATCTACAGAGATTTTTGAATCTCTACTGGAAAGAGCCAAAGCAAATATTAATAACCCCGATACTATTCTGGCGATTTCAAATGAGGCTTTCTATAAAATGTTTACTTTCCTTGAAACCAGTAAGAAAGAAAGCACTCTTGCAATAATTTCAACCGGGGCATATATTGAGAGTTTATACCTGGTTCTGGAAACAAAAAGCGAGTTTGCAGAAAATGATGCTGTATTTGAACAAATCACTGAAATGAAATATCCATTCGACAACCTGTTGTCCAGAGCAAGGGAGCATAAAGATGATAAAAATGTAGAAAGCATTTGTAAATACCTGAATGCCATCAATCAAACTTTTGACTCACTGTCGAAAGAAGAAACCGAAACAATAGTCACAAGAAATGAAGGGCAACTTACAATTGGAGGCGGAACTAAATTTATCCTTACAGAAGAGTATTTCAACAAATTGAAATCTACAATTCATTCTTTCAGAACTGAAATAACAAGTATTTAATTTTATAATATCCATCATCATGAAATATATTAAAAAAGTACAATTATCTCTTTTATTAGTCATTGCTTCCAGCCTTTTTAGCTATGGGCAATTTTGTGCTGATTTTCATAAAACAGGCGATTGCAGAACCGACATAGAACCTTCCTACAGGTACTATGATCAATCCAGAAGTGATATGATTGGAGTTGGGTATACTTTAAAGTATAATGTTATTTTTTATGGAAAAAGAAATTATAAGATATCGTTTTGTACCAATAAGAATTATTATCCGGTACATTTTAAGTTAGTAGATGCATTAACTGAAAAAGTTCTTTATGATAATGAGGATGATGATTACCTTGAATCTCTTGGATTTGGAATGGAAAATACAAAACAAATATTGATTGAGGTTGAAGTATTAGCTGAAAAGGCAAGTGACAGGGAAATTGAAGAATTTTACCCATGCATTGGCATGTTTCTGCAGTTTAAAGCATCAGAAGAATAATTAGCTACTGATCTTCATAAAGCCTGATTAATAACTTTGCCATAATTGCGTCCCAAATATAATTAGGGGGACAATTCAAAACATCATAATCAGGGCTATAGGATTCCCAAAAATTATGATTCTCAGATAGCTGGATTTGTACAGCGAATAACATTTTATCTCCCAGTACCCGGGCCTCTTCGATGTATCCATAATTCATCAGTCCCTCAAACACCATGTAGTTCCATAGCAACCATACCGGGCCATTCCATTTACAACAATAATCTACATTAGGATTATAATAGGGATCATCAGCGGATAGAGTGGGCACCCCATTTTTACGCCAGAATTTTGTGGTGTCTGTTAAATGATTCACCAGTTTGTCAGCCCTTTCAATTGGAGCTATCTCTGCCCATAAGGGAAGGAAACCAATTATTTCCATCCTTTTCAAATCACGTTCCATAAATTGAAATCGGTGATCTTTCATATCCACATGGTAATAGAATCCACTATCCTCATCCCACATAGTGTTATTGATCTGTGCCCCTAATTGATCTGCAGCTTCCTGCCATTTCTGCGCTTCAGAATTCCTTCCAAGTTCCATAGCCATTTTAGATAGTGACTTCATCTCTTTAACTATCATCAACGAAAGATCCAGACACTCTAATTCATCTGAGATATCTTCCTTATCCACATCGAGATAACGCTTTTCAGACACCTGAAAAACCACATTATACCAGTCGCGCACATTTTCGATAATCCCATAAGGGCCCCATTCATAAAGGCCATCATTATCTTTATCTCTGTTCTGAATAAGCCATTCCAGGTACCCAGCTCCTGAGGAATAAGCATCTCTTAAAAAACTACTGTCTTTGCTCACTTCATAGATATCCCAGTTTATCCAGCTATAAAAAGGTGCCGAAGTGGTTGGTTCCCCTTTATGGGGATATGTTTGAGCACCACGCGGACCATGGCGATAAGCAATCAATCCGTCTTCACCTTGTTGCTCCATATATATTCTCTGCGAATTCTGAGCAGATTCAGGATCAAGATATGCATATGATATCATTGATAAAGATTCGTGCAGTACCTGATGCCCATGTCCCCAACCCCATTTTGGATTTCGTGAGAAAACATAGAAATTGAATTTTGTTTTCCCTGAAGCTGGAAGCATACTTGAACGGACAAGGTTAAAAGCACTAAAAAAAATCATTTTTTCATGTCCTGACTTAAAGTGAATTCTTGGAATGCTCTTAAATAAGCTTTCATTTGCATCTACAAAGGGCTGTAGAGAGCTTTGTTTTAAAGAGTTTATCTGATTCATGATTTCGATGGGAGATTCTTTTTGATCCTGCATTCCCCTGTAATATCTAATTTGTATTTCTTCTCCAGGCTGTAGGTTAAATCTTTGATGAAAGCTCAAAAAGTCCACCTCCCCTTTGACTGCACCATTCAGCGAATCTACCCTGTTCTCATCATACCAATCGGTCTTTATAGTATTATAGAAATCATCCATACTTCCTTTATAGCCACCCTTTGATTCGGGAGAACTATCCATTAAAAAAATATCTCTCAAATATTCAGGATAAGGTGCATCAGCATACAGATTGCTTATTAATCTGTCTTTAGATTCAAAATGATGACTGATATAGGCATTTTTTTCTTTTTCATATCCAATAATTTCTATTTTACCCTGCCCCATTTCCATCACCGGATAAAGGTCAATTAATTGATCATGATCACTACAATTCTTAATATTCATTTGAACTACTGCCACTGTGGAGCTATACACCAGAAAAGTTTCTTCCACTTTCACCCCTGGAGTCGGCATGTATTCAAGCATTGTCATATCCGGGAATGAAGCCAGAACCACAGGTTTTTCATAAAACTGGTTCATATTCATTAGTGCCACCTTATTCACCATCCATATTGTAAAAATGCTCCCTGCCTGGTCACTGGAATATGTAATCGGAGTATTTCCGGAAAAATAGTCCATTTTATAAGCCTTGTCTCCATAAAGCCGGGAACGCTCCATAGCTGCTGCATAGGAAGTATATAGGGGATCTGTGCCTCTGGCCCGAATCTTCAAATAAGGGTCTGAAACTATTGGACTCTGTCCAAAAGAGAAATTTAACAAAAGAAATATGGATGTTAAAATAATGCTTAAGCTTTTCATTTCTATATATTGATATGTTTAGGGTTCTGGATACTTACCACTTTCGCATAATATGCAAGAGAACATTTCACGCTGATTACGCAGATAATCGCAGAAGCTGGAACCTTGATTTACACGAGCATCTAAAAGATTTTACTACGTAGTATACTACGTAGTTCTTTTTCTCTTTCTCTCTTGTATCGTCCTATAAATAGTTTATAGGTTTAGCATTTTTCCATGCGAAAAAATTGTCATCGCGAGTGCCTTGCCTGCAGGCAGGCAGGAAGCGAAGCGATCTCCACGAATTTTCCGTATGATTTGCGAGTTTTACACTCACCTCTTCTTCACTCACCTCTCACCTCTTGTCGTCCTATTCAGCATCCATTACACATCTGAAGCCAACTGTTGAACTCCTGTCAAAACCGGGTGATACAAGCAATAACATCTGAGTTTGATTCAAGTCTTGTGGCCCTCCTTTCACATACCAGATACTGGACGTTGGTTTAAAATAGCTACCACCCCTGATAATTACAAAACGATAACTGCCATTATCGTATACATCATTTGTAAGTTGCCAGACATTACCCACCAAATCAGAAACCTTAAAAGGACTCTCGCCTTTAGAAAAGGCATCTACCGGAGTTGGTCTTCCAAATGCATTGTTACATTTAGTCCCATGAAAATCTTCACCCCATGGCCAGGTTCTTCCATCATTACCCTGTGCAGCATATTGCCATTCCTGTTCAGTAGGTAATCTCTTTCCTGCCCAGTCAGCATATGCCCTGGCATCTTCTAAACTAATATATACTACAGGATATTTTGCCTGGCCAACCGGGAAGGTGTTATTTTTCCAGTGCTTCAAAAAATTACTCGGATTTTCAGGTTTATAAAATGTTGCCTCCATAAATTCAAGAAACTTCTCATTGGTCACCGGATATTTATCCATAAAGAACCTGTCCATATTTATTTCCACCGGAATGGAAAAATCAGGGTAAGGGATAAACTGATCGGGATTCGAAACCTGGAACAAAAAACTTCCTGCATCCACTTCTACCATTCCCCTTGGTGATTTCTTAACTTTTCGGGTTGGTTTAAGCTCACTTATCAACCATGGTTTACCTGACTTAACTTCAATTATGATCTCATCTAATAATTCATTCTTATGAACCAGCTGGATTACAAACTTTCCTTCTGTCTTTGAGAAATAATCTCTGAACCGGATATTGACAATAGATTCATTAAAGGTGACGGGATCTGTCTGATAAGAGGGATCACTCTCCCAAATAATAATCTGTCCCTCTGCACTGGCATAAACCTCCAATGAATCACCTCTTTGATTGAAATTCAATAATTCAGGCAAGCGAGCTACACACTCAACATTTCCTTCCATATTTGTACCTGTCAGGGTTTTATTATATTCTTTAACATCCACAGTAATATAAAATTTCCCATTCTCCTCAATCGGAATTAATTCCTTATGGTTCCATAAACTAACAAAATGATAGTTTTCTGCCGGGTTTACTTCAAACAAAGGACCAGAGTATCCATCAGGTTCCATGCTCAGAATGGTATACAGGGTTTTCACTGAAGACTTCCATTCATTCACCCATATATTATCTTTGAGAGTAGAAATAAGGGGAGTCCAGTTATGGTCATGGAAAACTGAAGAATTCTCCCTTAAAATTTTTGTAGTTCTCCCAAGATATTTAAAAGTTCCCTTCATCCAGTCGGGACGACCAGGATTGAAGAAATTTAATTCAGTACCATAAGCATTGAAAAATGAAATTGAAATATCCCTGTCAAAAGGGCCACTATGTAAGGTATTCACCCTGAAAATAGAAAATTCAGGTTTAATAAGTTTATTTAAATTTAGGATTGGAGACCTTTCAATTGCGTTATGCACCCTCCCCGAAACAATTCCCTGCATATCTTTTGGTACCGCCATCCCTTCAGAATACATAATTACACCTTCCCTTACAATATCAGCTGCTGTTTGCAGGCGTTTGCTTGATTTGCCTCTGGTATCCAGTACCACACCATCTGCACTTACTGAATGAATCAAGCTTGCCATTCCTTCTATAGGATCTTGCTGATGGGTACTCTCATCCCAGGGATTATAGGAAATAAAAAAACGTGTACCCGAATCCTTACCAAATATGGAAAGTTCCTTTAATTTGGGCAATCCAAGTGGAAGATCCTCATATAATTCCCATTGGTTTCTTTCATCAATACCAAGGCGGGGCCAGCCTGGCCACAATCCGTAAACATCATATCCGCCAAATATTCTTTTGCTATCTTCCAGGAAATAATGGAAATTATACTTCCCTGTTTCGAAATCAAAAAATTCCTTGTCCCATGCAAACTGTAGAGCAATTATATATTTATCCCTGATCCATTTTAAATCCTCCCTTTCATAGAGATTATTATCAAATACCTCAAGATCCTCCAGATAACGGTCCCTAAACATTAGTTTTAAACCATTCTGCCACCTTCCCTGGAACAAGTCTGCATAAAAAGTATATTCAATGCTGGTTTTTGGAGGTAACACTGATGAATATCTTTCCAAAACCGCATGTTCTTTACCAGTGCGGCGACAAAAAGCACAAACTGAAAAGTTATGATCCAGTTCTATCGAAGCATATCCCATTTCCCAGGCATTATCGGGAAGAATTACACTTACCGGCTTCTTTCCTGGTAGGTTTAAATATGCCCTGGCAAGACCAGGCGGGCCATTTGCAGTGAGATAAATATGATCATCAAAAGCACCAAATGGCACTAGATTTTCCACTACTATAGTATCCATCGAACGATTCTGAATCATTAAAACTCCTTTCCATCCATGTTCACCATTATGAATTGATTTTAAAGTCCCGATAATACCATTCTTATACATATACCGAATCAGACCATTCTCAAACAGGACCTCAGCATCTGAGGAAGAAAAACTCTCTCCATTAACCTCAAAAGTGAACAAGGGCGTAAGTTGGGTCATTACAATCTCTTCGCTTGCAGTAAGTCGAATAGATGCAATTTCCAAACCATTGGTGAAGCGAAAACCGAAAGTTTCAAGGCTTTGAGCGTCCACCTTTGCAACCAGGAGTGACAGAAGAAAAAGAATCGAGCTTATCCTTTTATTATTCATACTTACTTTACAGAGAATTTATAAACAGTTAGTTGGTAATACTCCTCTCCGGGTTTTATAATTGTATTTGGAAACAGGGGCTGATTTGGAGAATCGGGAAAGTGTTGCGCTTCCAGGCAAAAGCCATAATGTTGATCATAAACCAGGCTGTTCTTTCCTGTTAAACTTCCATCCAGGAAATTTCCGGTATAAAACTGAACGGCCGGTTCTGTAGTAAAAACCTCCATCAATCTTCCACTATTTGGTTCAAATACCTCAGCACAAAGAACATATTCTTCATCCTTCTTATCAAGAACGTAAGAATGATCATAGCCTCCCGAAACCTGATGTATTCGTTCCCCGATTGTATGAAAATCCAGAAAGTCCATATCCGTTCCACTCACCTCAGGTAACTCCCCGGTAGGGATCAATCCGTCATTTACCTGAACATATTTACTTGCATGTATCCTGAGTTCATGTGCGAGAACATTTTCTTTCCCGGCCGTAAGATTAAAATAGCTATGATTTGTAAGATTTACAGGACAAGCCTTGTCAGTAGTTGCTTTATAACTGATCTTCAATTCATTTTCATTGGTCAGGAGATATGTAACAGTGGTTTCCAGGTTTCCGGGGTAACCCTCTTCCTTATCATGACTGGTATAATTCATGCTTACTCCTACACCATTTTCATCTTTAAAAGATTCAGATTTCCACAATTTTTTATCAAAGCCTGATATTCCTCCATGAAGGTGGTTTTCCCCATTATTCCTGGCAAGCTTATATGTATTACCATCCAGGGTAAATTCTCCATATGCAATTCTATTTCCATAGCGTCCCACAATAGCACCAAAATATGGATGTTCATTTAAGTAAGCTGCAAGGCTGTCAAAACCAAGAACAATATCCTCATAGTTTCCTTCCCTGTCAGGAACAATGATGGAAGTAACAATTCCTCCGTAATTTGTAATATTCACCCTCATCCCATTCCCGTTTTCCAGGCAATACAGAAAAACCTTTTCTCCATTAAAAGTTCCAAAATTCAAAGTTTCAATTTTCATATTCTTTTGATTTTGATTTTGTGATCCTGTATCTCCCTTATTTATGCATGCCTGATTCATAACAGAAAGAACAGATGACATAAGAATAAGCATTAATAGTTTAAATAAATTCTTCATATTTTTCCATTAATTAATGAACTCCGCTTCATGGCTTATATATTTAAAGTAAAGGATAAAATTACATAATAAATATAAACCAAAAGCAAAAACTTCTTTCATTATAAATGATTCAGAACAAAAACTCTATCTTTAAGGAACTACATGGTATTACTATGAAAAAGAAAATTCAACTTCTGTTGATTGAAGATTCCCCAGCAGATGCGGAACTCCTGCTATGCAAAGGGAGTTGCATGAA
>JAYEGO010000570.1:0-1965 GCA_034659155.1 Bacteroidota bacterium
CAGTTTTGATATCATGGGTCCCGTCTTTGCTATATGTGTTTACAAAGGCAGGAGTCCCCGGGAAACTGGCAAGGTGTTCGAGGGGACTCCATCTCCATCCCTCGCTTACCTTATAAAAAAATCTATCCTTTTCCATCATTTATTTTGTTCAAGCTCACTACAGGGTAAACGGGGCAGACGGGCCAAGCGCAGATTTTCACAGATTATAGCTTAAAATTGGACGAATTCTTTAGAGAAAGTCCGTGGCAGCGTCTATTGCTTGTTCTGCATCAATTTACGAGCGGTTTCGATGGCTTTTTCCGCCCGCTCAAGGTTGGCTTTAATTTCTGGTGAACCTATTGAATTCATGATTTAAAAAGTTGGGAATGGGTACCTATTCTCGTTAATCGAAGAATGCCAGCTTCAATGCAATAGATAACCAACAAGTCGCCACCAACATGGAATTCTTTAAAACCAGAATAATTTCCAATCAGATTATGGTCTCTTGCTTCGAGTGGCAACGCTTTCTCATCTAATAATATGGACAAATATT
This sequence comes from Bacteroidota bacterium, assembly GCA_034659155.1. Lineage (GTDB taxonomy): Bacteria > Bacteroidota > Bacteroidia > Bacteroidales > VadinHA17 > JAYEGO01. The sequence continues at coordinate 533 of JAYEGO010000570.1, forward strand.
TTATGTACTTCGTATACTGAGTATCCGTCATTTTCAGTTTCTGATAATCTTTTTTAAAAATTTTCGTCCGGAACAATTTCATAATGGCTATTTCACAAAATCATCAATGGATACAAAATCTCCGTCCAGTTGTTCGGCTTGCGACATAGCCGCCAACGTTTCATCGTTTGGAATTTTGATTTCAAATGGAAGTCCCTTGTGACAAACAATCATATTGTTGAAAACGTTGATTGCCTGTGAATAACTTAGGCCCAGGTATTTTAAAATTTCTTTAGCCTGTATGTAATTTTTTTTATCGACCCTTATGGTTGTTTGTGTTTTCATATGCAATATCACCATTTATGCGTTATTTGTCTTTTCTTATAATATATCCCAAACGGGATATATTGTCAAGTTTAATTTATACTCACCACGGGGTATAATGGGGACGCATATGATTTTTTTGTTCTGGGAATTGGGTTGGGAATTGGGGTCGGACCAAGATAACACTATGGAATTATTAAAAATGAGTTGTAAAGATGGCCGTTTTACGTCCTTAAAATGCCCTTTTTTAAGGCAAAATGAGACTTTTAAGGAAAGTTACCGGAAAAACAGTGTCACGCAAAGGCGCAAAGAAAAACATTTTTGCATTTTGAAAAAAGACTATGTCAATGGGGACGTTGGCGCAGAACGTAGAGTTCGGGACGTTGTTGCCTACGTTGACTTATATTGTTTTAGTTAGGCTTCTGCTTGCCTGATTTCATCAGGAGTCTGAGCTGTTGAAAGCTGAAGCATCTTTGCCTGGACCGACTCTAATATGCCATCTCGTATATAGCTGCTGGCGTTGAGGATTTCAATTCCGATAAGTTGTCCCTTGTGGTTGAGTTCTGCTGTAATATTCGGGCCTATCTCCACACTTGCAGCCTCAGGTTCTTGGGAGATTGCCAAGTGCAGAACATCCTCATTTTCAAAGTATCTCATTTGTGTTTTATTCATTTTTATATCTCCCTGATTTCAGGCGAAGGTTAATTTGGTGACGACTCGTTGCATGTATAGTTACAGGGGTAATATCGCTGCCATTTTGTTCGTAAGGAATCATAACGAGTAATTTCTTATGATTCCCGACAGCAATTTGCCGACCAGTTGAAGTGTCAAAGTACCTTTCTGGTGTATATTTTATTACCTTTTCAACTTCATTATAGTCAAACCCCCTCAATTGCAAACGGTAATTCATATAGTCTGTCCAGATAATCACTTGTACTCTATCCTATTATAATTTTAGTGGGGGTATAATGGGGTATAACGCCTATTAAGTAAAAATGGGGACGTAAAAATGGGGACGTCTATGCTTTTATGCGTTCTGTTCATTTTGATGAATTTAAGAATCAAGGATTATTTTTTGGCACCCCGGTTAAACAAGTACAAAAAAGGTTTCACAGGGCAGGCGGACTGCG
>JAYEGO010000571.1:0-1045 GCA_034659155.1 Bacteroidota bacterium
ATACTCCTGATAGATCCTGAAATAAATTCAGGATGACGTTTCATTTAGCCAGGAAAAATCCCGAAACAAGTTCGGGATGACTGTAGCACTTTGATTATAGCTGCCGTCATGCTGAATTTATTTCAGCATCTGAAGCAATATAAAAGGCTTAATTTATCTGGTAAAAAAGTCCCCTTTCCTGGCGTATTACTTTAACCTTATTTTCAGCTTCAAGAACATCAAGGTATTTGTTTACTTCATTTATATGCAGTCCCAGAATAGTGGACAGGTCATCCAGGGTGCAAGGTCGCCTTTTAATGGTTTCAAGAATTGCCTCTTCAGCATCTTTCCGGTAGGAAGCAATATTTTTTCTGCCTGGTGCTTTTGCTATAATCTCGGCATTTTCAAGGCCCCATAGATCAAGAATTTCCTTCAACTCAATATTGCTTGCAGGACGTATATCATCAAGTATTCCCGGACGATCAAGGGTATTTAGCTGTACCCTGTCTGGTTGAATTTTTAAAATGGCCTCCTTTAGAAGCAAAAGTTCGTTTTTCTCGTCATTATAGCCCGGAATGATAAGAATTTCAAGCCATATTAGGCCATTGAATTCTTTTCGGAAGGTGATTAGTCCCTGTATATATTCATCTAAATTGAGCCCTGAATAAGGCCGGTTTATTTTTTTAAAAATATCAGAGGAAGCAGCATCCAGTGAAGGCAGAACCAGGTCTGCTAAAAGAAGTTCATTTCGTACATCTTTTCGGTTTAACATGGTTCCATTGGTTAGTACTGCAACAGGGATATCCGGTTTTTTCTGCTTAATAAATGTCAGAACATCCCCTAAACGAGCATTCAATGTAGGTTCACCAGAACCTGAGAAAGTGATGTAATCAGGATCGGGACTATTTGCAAAATAATGTTCTAACTCAACTACTACTTTATCGTAAGGTATATACTCCATACGTTGATTGGTAAGTTTAGTGGTTGGGCCACATTCGCAGTATACACAATCGAGTGAGCAGACTTTATGAGGTACCATGTCGACTCCCAGGGAGATACCAAGACG